>JAFXMA010000166.1 GCA_017530725.1 Bacteroidales bacterium | reverse complement strand
GTACACGGTGGGCATGGCCACCCAGGGCCTCGCGAACTACATCAAGGAGCACGTGGAAGGCGCCACCAGCGTGTGCATCGCCCACGACAGCCGCAACAACTCGCGTCTTTTCGCCGAAATCTCCGCCGACGTCCTTTCCAACAACGGCATCCACGTCTTCCTGTTCGAGTCCCTCCGTCCCACCCCGGATCTGAGTTACTCCATCCGCCTGAAGGGTGCGACCGCCGGCATCATGGTCACGGCCAGCCACAACCCCAAGGAGTACAACGGCTACAAGGTCTTCTGGAGCGACGGCGGTCAGATCACCGCGCCCGTGGACAAGGACATCGTCGCCGAGGTCGCCAAGATCGAGGACCCGGCCGACGTCCGTTTCGCCCCGGTCGAAGGCACCGTTCCCGGCGGCATCGAGATGATGGGGGAAGAAGTCGATGAGTGCTACCTCAAGGATCAGCTTTCCCTGATGCTCTCTCCGGAATCCGTCGCCCGCCACGCGGACCTCAAGATCGTCTATACCCCGCTGCACGGCTGCGGCGTCAAACTCATGCCCGAAGCCCTCGCCCGCCTCGGCTTCAAGAACGTGATCCACGTTCCCGAGCAGGATGTGAACGACGGCAACTTCCCCACCGTGGTCTCCCCGAATCCGGAAGAGCCCGCCGCGATGAAGATGGCCCTCGAGAAGGCCGACGAGACCGGTGCGGACCTCGTCCTCGCCACCGACCCGGACGCCGACCGCCTGGGCATCGCCGTCCGTAACGACGAAGGGAAGATGGTCCAACTCACCGGCAACCAGACCTGGAGTTTCCTCACCTACTACATCCTCACCCGCTGGCAGGAACTCGGGAAACTGGACGGCAGGCAGTACTGCGTCAAGACCATCGTCACCAGCGAGTTGCTGGCCGCTATCTGCGAGCATTTCGGCGTGAAGTGCTACAACGTCCTCACCGGTTTCAAGTACATCGCCGAAATCCAGAAGCAGCAGGAAGGCAAGAACACGTTCATCTGCGGCGGCGAGGAGAGTTACGGCTTCAACCTGGGCGAATTCGTGCGCGACAAGTGCGCGCAGGTCGCCGGCTGCGCCGTCGCCGAATGCGCCGCCTGGGCCGCCGACCAGGGCATGACCCTGTGGCAACTCCTCCAGAAGGTGTACAAGGAATACGGCCTGTACGTGGAAAAGATGGTTTACATCGTCCGCAAGGGCAAGTCCGGCGCCGAGGAAATCCAGAAGATCATGGCCGACTACCGCGCCTGCCCGCCGAAGGAAATCGCCGGAAGCCCGCTCGCGAAGGTCATCGACTACAACAAGCCCGAGGAGACCGGACTCCCGAAGTCGAACGTCCTGCAGTTCTTCAACGAGGCCGGAGACGTGGTTTCCGTCCGCCCGTCCGGCACCGAGCCCAAGATCAAGTTCTACTTCGGGGCACGCGGTGACGACGCCCCCGCGAAGATCGAACTCCTGAAGGCGCAGTTCATCAGTTAGATCCGGATTCCGCCCTATTCCTTCTTATAGACGCGGAGCATGCGGACGTCCTCCAGGGGACGGTCGTTGGCGTCGGTTGCGACTTTCTGGATGGCCTCCAGGACTTCCATCCCGCTGACGACCTCCCCGAAGACGGTATATTGGCCATCCAGGTGAGGGCTTCCGCCCACCCGTTTGTAAACCTCCCGCATCTCGGGAGTCAGTTTGACCGTGCCGCCGGTCTGACGGTCCAGCCGGGCCTGGGCGCGGTCCAACTGTTCGTCAGTCATCGGGCTCCCCATCATGAAACAGAACTGGGAGGCGCAGGACTCCCGGTCAGGATTCGTGTCGTCTCCCTCCCGGGCCGCATTGACCACGCCCTTGTGATGGAAGATGCCCTTGTCCAGCCGGAATTCGGCCGGGACGCGCCAGTCGGGTTCCCCGTCGCCGAGTTCCTGCCCCGGAGCGGCGTACTTCGAGTTGGGATCGCCGCCCTGGATGACGAAATTGTCGATGACCCGGTGGAAAAGGAGGCTGTCGAAATAATGTTCCTCCGCAAGCCGGATGAAGTTGTCCCGGTGCAACGGGGTCTCGTTGTAGAGTTTGAACTCCACGGTTCCCATCGTCGTCTCCACGACCATCACCGTCTCTTTCTCCGTTTTCTGTCCGCACGACACCGCCGCGAGGACAAGGACCGACAGGCCCAGGATGAGCGTTCTCATTTGCGTCCGATTTTCAGGTTGAATCCGTGCAAATATCGCCAAAACTGACTACTTTTGCAACAAGATATACCTGTGAACGACTATGACCAGACCCTTCCTCGTGATTCTTTCCGCCGCCGTCCTCCTCGCCGGATGCACCGCGGCACCCCGGTATGACGACCCTGACACGCAGGCCGCATCGGCCCTGGCGCACCGGCTCCTCGGGAAAACCGCCGACAAGATCGAGTTCCGCCGTGCGGAGGCCGCCTCGGACGTGTTCCGCCTCAGTTCCAAAGGCTCCCGCATCGTCATAGAAGGCAACAATGCGAACTCGATGGCGGTGGGCCTGAACCACTACCTGAAGTACTACTGCCTCGTGAACGTAGGCTGGTTCTCCTGGGACAGGATCGACGTTCCCAGGAAACTCCCGAAGGTCGCCGAGCCCGTGGAAGTGAAGGCCCGGGTGGAGGACCGCTTCTTCCTCAACTACTGCACCTACGGCTACACGATGCCCTGGTGGCAGTGGGGCGAATGGGAGCATTTCATCGACTGGATGGCCCTGCAGGGCATCAACCTCCCCCTCGCCATCACCGGCCAGGAGGCCATCTGGTATAGGATCTGGACAGAAATGGGCCTGACCGACGAAGAGGTCCGGACCTATTTCACCGGCCCCGCGCACCTGCCCTGGCACCGGATGCTGAACATCGACCACTGGGGCAGCCCGCTGCCGATGTCCTGGCTGGACGGCCAGGCGGAACTGCAGAAGAAGATCGTCGCCCGGGAGCGGGAACTGAACATGCGTCCCGTCCTGCCCGCTTTCGCGGGTCACGTCCCGCCGGAACTGAACCGGATCTACCCGGATGCGCAGATCGAGCGGATGAGCGACTGGGCCGGCTTCGACCTGGAGGACTATCCGTACTTCCTGGACCCGATGGATCCGCTCTTCCCCGTGATCCAGAAAAAGTTCGTGGAAAAGGAAACGGAAATCTACGGGACGAACCACATCTACGGCATCGACCTGTTCAACGAGATGATTCCGAAGAGTTGGGAGCCCGACTATCTCTCCCGCGTGAGCCGCCAGTGCTACGAATCCCTCGCGGCGGCCGATCCGGACGCCGTCTGGCTGCAGATGACCTGGCTGTTCTGGAACGAGCGGCAGTACTGGACCCAGGACCGCATCGAGCCGTACATCACCTCCTATCCGGCCGATAAATCCCTCCTGCTGGACTACTACTGCGAGCGCCAGGAAGTCTGGCGCCAGACGCAGAGTTACTACGGCGTGCCGTTCATCTGGTGCTACCTGGGCAACTTCGGCGGCAACACCTACCTCGCCGGCAACTTCGCGGACATCGACCGGCGCATCGAAGGGACCTTCGCCGAGGCCGGCCCGAATTTCAAGGGACTCGGCTCCACCCTGGAAGGCTTCGACTGCAACCCGTTCATGTACCAGTTCGTGTTCGAGAAGGCCTGGGACATCCCGCAGCACAAGGACCTCGCCGTGTACGGGCAGGCGCTGGCCGACAGCCGCCTCGGACTTGCCAGCGAACCCGGACGGGAAGCCTGGAGAAAGCTGCTGAACGAAATCTACGTGGACCGTTCCGTTCCCGGTCACTCCCCCATCATGAACCTCCGGCCGTCCTTCGGGCGCTCCTCCTCCTACCACTCCAGCGTCCGTTTCACCTATGAGAACGAGAAACTCCTGGAAATCATCCGGGAACTCCTGGAGGTCGATTCCCATGCCAGCGCCTACGAGTTCGACTTGGTGAACCTGACCCGCCAGTATCTCTCCAACCGCTTCGAGGCCCTCTTCGCCGATTACAAGAAGGCCTATGAAGACGGTTCCCGCGATGCCATGGCCAAGTTGAAGGCCGCCCTGCTGGACACCTTCGACCGGATGGAGGAACTCCTCTCGACGCAGTCCTACTTCCTTGTCGGGAAGTGGATCGCGGATGCCCGCGCCTGGGGCGCCACCCCGGAGGAATCCGACTACTACGAGTCCAACGCCCGCAACCTCCTCACCACCTGGGGAGACCGCGGCAACATGCTCACCGACTATGCGGACCGCACCTGGGCCGGCCTTGTAAGCACCTACTACAAAGGACGTTGGAAGATGTTCCTGGACAAGGTCGATGCCTCCCTGGACGACGGCGTCGAATTCGACGAGGAAGGTCTCCTCGATGCCTTGAAGGACTTCGAGTACGAATGGTGGTCCGAGCGGCCCGGTACCTTCGCCAGTACGCCGAACGGCGACCCGAAGGCCGCCGTCCGCAAAGTGTTGGAAGCGCTGTAACCTACATCCGCTCGGGCAGTTCGATCCCGAGGATGCCCATGGCGCAGCGGAGCGTCCGGGCCATCACGGAAATCAGTTCCAGCCGGAACTTCAGGATACCCTGGTTCTCCTCCCGGAGAATCGGGGTATCGTGATAATACTGGTTGAACTCCTTCGCCAGGTCGTATGCGTAGTTCGCGAGGACGGCGGGGCTGAGGGCCGCGCCGGCTTCGGCGACCTTCCCGGGGAAGGTGCCCAGCAACTTGATGAGCCGGATCTCCTTCGCGGAAGGGACGAGGTCGGTGGTGATGTCGGCAGGGCCGAATTCCACCGTCGCCTTCCGCAGGATCGAGCAGATACGGGCGTGCGTGTACTGGATAAAGGGGCCGGTGTTGCCGTTGAAGTCGATGGATTCCTTCGGATTGAAGAGCATCGTCTTCTTGGGATCCACCTTGATGATGAAGTACTTGAGGGCGCCCAGGCCGATCATGCGGTACAGCCTTTCCTTTTCCTCCTCGCTGATATCGGCGAGTTTCCCGCTTTCCTCGGAGGTTTTCTTCGCCTCCTCGTACATGCTCTGGATAAGGTCGTCGGCATCGACGACGGTTCCTTCGCGGGACTTCATCTTGCCTTCCGGGAGTTCCACCATGCCGTAGGAGAGGTGGTAGATCTGGTCCGCCCAGTCGAAGCCCAGTTTCTTGAGGATGAGTTTCAGCACCTGGAAGTGGTAGTCCTGCTCGTTGCCCACGACGTACACGTGGGAATCGAGGTCGAACCGGGTGAAACGGCGCTCGGCAGTGCCGAGGTCCTGGGTGATATAGACGGAAGTGCCGTCGCCGCGGAGGACCAGTTTGCGGTCCAGGCCGTCGGCCGTGAGGTCGCACCACACGGAGCCGTCGGCTTCGCGCTCGAACACGCCCATTTCCAATCCCTTCTGCACCAGTTCCTTACCGAGAAGATAGGTCTCGGACTCGTGGTCCACCTGGTCGAAGGTGATGCCCAGGGCGGCGTAGGTCTCGTCGAAACCGGCATACACCCAACCGTTCATCATGGACCAGAGCGCCCGGACTTCCGGATCGTTCTTTTCCCACTTCACGAGCATTTCGTGGGCCTCCTTCAGGGAGGGGG
>JAFXMA010000022.1 GCA_017530725.1 Bacteroidales bacterium | reverse complement strand
GTCGCCCTGTGCGGCTGCCACGACAACCGGATGGACAAGATCTGGTGGAACGAGCAGTGGATGGGCTATCCCATCGGCCCCTGGTACAGCGAGAGTTCCAACGTGGACAACGCCTGGCGGCTGGAAGGGAAACTCTTCCTGATCAACGGCGAGGTCGATGACAACGTGGACCCGGCCTCCACCCTGCAGGTAGTGTCCGAACTCATCAAGCACGAAAAGGAATTCGAACAACTCTATGTCCCCGGCTATTCCCACAACCTGGGCGCCGAATGGATCACCCGTCGCGTCTTCCGCTTCTTCTGGCAAAACTGCCGATAAATTGTTTTTTTTCTTGCTTGAAATACTTATATTTGTAACCAAAACCGACGATTAAACTAATAATCTCATAATCATGAACAACGCGATTCTCAACTTCCCCGTTCCGGCCAACGAGCCGGTGAAATCCTATCTCGAAGGTTCTCCCGAGCGCATCGCCCTCGATGCCGAACTCGAGCGCCAGTGGAACACCGTCCTGGACATCCCGATCATCATCGGCGGCAAGGAAATCCGTACCGGCAACACCGGCAAGGTCGTCTGCCCGCACGATCACAAGCATGTCCTCGCAACCTTCCACAAGGTAGGAGAAAAGGAAGTGGAAATGGCCGTGGAGGCCGCCATGAAGGCCCATAAGATCTGGTCCGAGACCCCTTGGACCACCCGTGCCGCGATCGTCCTGAAGATGGCCGAACTCCTCGCCACGAAGTATCGTCCCATCATGAACGCCGCCTGCATGCTGGGCCAGTCCAAGAACATCTACCAGGCCGAGATCGACTCCGCCTGCGAGACCATCGACTTCTTCCGCTACAACGTGCACTATGCCGCGAAGATCTACGGCATGCAGCCGAAGGACGGTTACATGAACATCAACCACACCGAGTACCGTCCCCTCGAAGGCTTCATCCTGGCGGTGACCCCGTTCAACTTCACCTCCATCGCCTCCAACCTGTGCATGACCCCGGTCCTGATGGGTAACGTCGCCCTGTGGAAGCCTTCCACCACCGCCACCCTGTCCAACTACTACCTGATGCAACTGTACAAGGAAGCGGGTCTTCCGGACGGCGTCATCAACTTCCTCCCGGGCAGCGGCGCCCTCATCGGCAAGGTCGCGACCTCTTCCAAGTGGTTCTCCGGCATCCACTTCACCGGCTCCACCGGCACCTTCAACAGCCTCTGGCGCCAGGCCGGCGAGAACCTGGGCAAGTACGTGAGTTACCCGCGCCTCGTGGGCGAGACCGGCGGCAAGGACTTCATCTTCGTGCACCCGAGTGCCGATCCGAAGGCCGTCGCCACCGCCGCTTTCTGCGGCGCCTATGAGTTCCAGGGCCAGAAGTGCTCCGCGGCCTCCCGCATGTATATCCCGAAGAGCCTGTGGCCGGAAGTCCTGGGCATCATGAAGAAGTACGCTTCCGAGGTCACGATGGGCGATGTCCGCGACCACAAGAACTTCATCAACGCAGTTATCGACGAGGCCTCCTGGAATAACATCGACGGTTACATCACCTATGCCGAGCAGTCCCCGGACGCGAAGGTCGTCATGGGCGGCGGCCGCGACAAGAGCGTGGGCTACTTCGTGGAGCCTACCGTCATCGAGACCACCGATCCGCACTTCAAGTCCATGGAAGAGGAGATCTTCGGACCGGTCCTCACCGTGTTCCCGTACGACGACGACAAGGTCGATGAGGCCGTGAAACTCTGCGACACCACCTCTCCGTACGGCCTGACCGGCGCCGTGTTCGGCAAGGACCGTCTCGCCGTGGAGAAGATCACCGACGCCCTCCGCTACGCGGCCGGCAACTTCTACATCAACGACAAGCCCACCGGAGCCGTGGTCGGCAACCAGCCGTTCGGCGGCGCCCGTGCCTCGGGTACCAACGACAAGGCCGGCGGCGAGTTCAACCTCATCCGCTGGATCATCCCCAGAGTCATCAAGGAAACCCTCGTTTCCCCGACCGACTACCGCTACACCTACATGAAGTAAGCGTATGAAGAAGATTTGGATCGTCGCGTTCGCCGCGGGCCTACTCGTGCTGGCCTGCGGCCGGACGGCCCCGAAGCAGACGGCGGAGGTGGACTTCGTGGAAGCCCTCGGCATCCCGGAGTGCGTGATCACGACCCCGCCGGATTCGCTGCACCTGGACCCCTGGTACAAGAAGTACGTCGATGTGAACGGCATTCCGCTGTGCTCGTCCTGGCGCTGCCCGGACAGCGCGCTCGTCGCCGGTCACAATACCCTGTGGGCGATGACGTCCATGCTGTCGGACGACGTGATGGACGCCCTCCGCAAGGCGGGTACCCGCGTGACGATGATGGGCCGCTATGAAGGCACCACCGATGTCCCGGAGCATCATTACCTGATCAACGACACCACCCTGAACTGGGACCTCCGGGCCCGCGGCCTGGGCGGCGACCTCGAATTCCCGCTCACCTCCTGCGCGGAGGAGAACGTGCTCGGCTACCAGATCGACAAGTACCACGCCGAGGACATCCTCATCCATGAATTTGCGCACTCGATCCACCTCGTGGGCATCGTCCAGGTGGACCCGGGTATCAATGCCGAGTTGGAGGCCCTCCTGCAGAATGCGAAGGAGAAGGACCTCTGGTGGAACACCTACCGCCTCACGGACATCGCCGAGTACTGGGCCGAAGGCGTCCAGGACTGGTTCAACGTGAACGCGGAGATGGACCATCCCGACGGCAAGCACAACTACGTGAACACCCGTGACGAACTGAAGGAACGCGACCCGGGCCTGTACGCCGTCCTGGCGCGGTATTTCCCGGCCACGGACCAGCAGATCTCCAAGCACAAGTTCGTGAACGAGTGCACCAAGGAGAACAGCCGTACCCATTGACCCTGTCAATCTGAGCGAAGCGTAAGAATCTATGTTTGAGAAAAATACCTACGTGACCCGCCGCGCCCGCCTCGCCCAAGAGGTGGGCGATGGCGTCCTTCTGTTCCTGGGCAACCAACTCGTGGGCATGAACTATCATGACAACGAGTACCCGTTCCGCCAGGACAGTTCCTTCCTGTATTTCTTCGGCCTGGACCAGGCCGGCCTCGCCGCCGTCATCGACATCGACAACGGGGAGGAAGTCGTCTTCGGCGACGAACTCACCATCGACGATATCGTCTGGACCGGGACGATGCCTTCCTTGAAGGAGACCGCCCGGCTCGTGGGCGTGGAGAAGACGGAGCCGCTGTCGGCCCTGAAAAAGCATCTGGAGGGCCGCAAGGTCCGTTTCCTGCCCCCGTACCGGGGTGACCACCAGGTGTGGCTGCAGGCCCTACTCGGCCTTGCGCCCGAGGCGCAGGCGGAGCGCGTCGACGTGGCCTTCATCAAGGCCGTCGTCGGGATGCGCAACCACAAGACCCCGGAAGAGGTCGCAGCCATCGAAGAGGCGGTGGACATCTCCACCCGGATGCACCTCATCTCCTACCGGATGGCCCGCCCGGGCGTCCACGAGGCGGAAATCGCCGCCGCCGTGCTCCAGGAGGCCACCTGCCGTCCGGGCTGCGGCCTCGCGTTCCCGACCATCGCCACGACGCACGGCCAGGTGCTCCACAACCACGGCTTCATCCATACCCTGCGGGAAGGGGACATGTTCCTGCTGGACGCCGGCGCCGAAAATCCCCTGCACTATGCGGGCGACCTGTCTTCGTCCATGCCGGTGGGCGAGCGTTTCACCGAGCGGCAGGAACTGATCTATAACCTGTGCCTGCGCAGTTTCTACGCCGCCGTGGACCAACTCCGTCCCGGCAACCCGTACCGGAACGCGCACCTGGCGGCTGCGGAAACCATCGCCGAAGGCATGGTGGACCTGGGTCTGATGAAGGGCAACCCCCGGGACATCGCCGAAAGCGGCGCCTACGCCCTCGTCTTCCCGTGCGGAACGGGCCACATGATGGGCCTGGATGTGCACGACATGGAGAACCTGGGCGAGCAGTATGTGGGTTATGCCGACGGCATGGTCAAGAGCAAACAGTTCGGGTTCAAGTCCCTGCGCCTGGCCCGCCCGCTGGAGCCCGGCTTCGTGTTCACCGTGGAGCCCGGCATCTACTTCATGCCGGAACTCATCGACTACTGGAAGGCCGAAGGGCGTTTCAAGGAGTTCATCAATTATGACAAGTTCGAGGCCTGGAAGGATTTCGGCGGTCTCCGCAACGAACTGGACTACCTCATCACCGAGGACGGTTGCCGCGTGCTGGGCACGCTGCGGAAGCCGATGACCCTCGAGGAGGTTTATTCGGCAAAACAAGCATAAACATGACATTCACCATCAAGCACCCCGAGAATGACGGGGGAATGAACCCGCGGATCAAGCGCCTCCGGGAGGAGAGCGTGACCACTCCCGCAACCCTCACCATCGAACGCGCCCTCATCGAGACCGCGTTCTACAAGGAGAACTATGGAAAATATTCGATTCCGGTGCTCCGCGCGAAGAACTTCTACGAGATCTGCGCGAAGAAGACCCTGTACATCGGCCCGGACGAACTGATCGTGGGCGAGCGCGGCCCCAAGCCGAAGGCGGTCCCGACGTTCCCGGAACTCACCTGCCACAGCGTGGAGGACCTCCATGTCCTGGACACCCGCGAACTTCAGACGTACCACATCAGCCAGGAGGACATCGACACGTATGAGCGCGAGGTAATCCCTTACTGGAAGGGCAAGACGCAGCGGGAGCGCATCTTCAACCATGTGTCCAAGGAGTGGGAGGAAGCCTACCACGCCGGCGTGTTCACCGAGTTCATGGAACAGCGCGCCGCGGGCCACACCGCCATGGACGGCCGGATGTACCGCGAAGGCCTGCTGGACATGAAGGCCCGGATCGAAAAGAACATCGCCGCGCTGGATTACATCAACGATCCCGAGGCGACCGACAAGGAGCAGGAACTCGACGCGATGCGCATCTCCTGCGACGCCGCCATCCTGCTGGCCGAGCGCCACGCCGCCCTGGCGGAGGAGATGGCCGCCTCCTGCACGGACCCGGTCCGCAAGGCGGAGCTGGAGAAGATCGCCTCCGTGTGCCACTGGGTTCCGGCCCATGCGCCCCGCGACCTCTGGGAGGCCATCCAGATGTACTGGTTCGTCCATCTGGGCACGGTCACCGAGCTGAACGGCTGGGATTCCATGAACCCCGGCCACATCGACCAGCACCTCTATCCCTTCTACAAGAAGGGCGTGGAGGACGGCACCCTCACCTATGACAAGGCGAAGGAACTTCTGTGCTGCCTGTGGATCAAGTTCAACAACCAGCCCGCGCCGCCCAAGGTGGGCATCACCGCCCGGGAGTCCGGCACCTACAACGACTTCACGAACATCAACATCGGCGGTGTCGACAAGCACGGGAATTCCGGCGTGAACGACCTCTCCTACATGATCCTCGAGATCCAGGAGGAACTGCACGAGCTGCAGCCGGGCCTGTCGATCCACATCGCGGAGAACACGCCCGACGATTTCCTCGCCGCGGGCATCAAGGTCATCCGCCTGGGCCACGGCTATCCGTCCGTGTTCAATCCGGACACCTACGTGAAGGAGCTGGTCCGTCAGGGCAAGAGCCTCGAGGACGCCCGCGAGGGCTGCTGCTCCGGCTGCATCGAGGTGGGCGCCTTC
>JAFXMA010000165.1 GCA_017530725.1 Bacteroidales bacterium | reverse complement strand
GATGTAGATCTTGGCGTAGTCTTCACCCGGCTGGCCGGTCTCCTGGATGGTGGTGACGCCCGGCATCTGGCCGGCGAGGATGTTGGTCACGTCCGCCACCGGCGCCTTCACGAGCGCCTTGTTGTCGATGGACGTGAGCGCACCCGTGATGGTCGCCTTGGTCTGGGTGCCGTACGCGACCACGACCGTGGCGTCCAGGGTTTGGGTGTCGTCCCGGAGCACGATGGTGAACGTGCGCTGGCTGCCTACCGTCACCGTCTCGGTGACGTAGCCCAGGGCCGAAACCTCCAGTACAGCAGTCTCACCGGGGACGACAAGCGTGAAGTTGCCATCCGCATCGGCAGCCACACCGGTGGTCGTCCCCTGGAGGGTGACGCCCGCACCGATCACCGGCAAGCCGTCTGCGTCCACGACACTACCCTTGACGGTAATGCCCCGGTTCTGCGCGGAGGCGATCCCTCCCCACAGCCCCAGGAACAGGCACAGAGCGGCAGCCAGTTTTGAGAATTGGACTACTTTCTGTTTCATTGGGTTTTGTTTATGGGTTATTATTTCTTTGGTTGTATATTATTTAATACTGTTTCCTTCCCATAGATGGATTTCACCAGCGAGCCCAGCAGGGCATGGTCGCCGGTGTCGCCGCGGTATTCCCAGAACATCGCGCCCAGGTGGCCGTTCGCCACCACGTAGGCGCCCTTCGCCGCGACGGACTCGGGGTCGTCGTAGGAGAGGACGTTCTTGCCGGTCGCATCGACCAGGAAGGGCACCATCGCGGTAGCGTCCCACTGGCGCGTCACGGGCCGGGCCAGGGCCTTGCCCTTGTACTGGCCCTTCTCCAGGATGTCGGGAATCTCGTAATATTTCACGGAGTATTCGAAGATCTTGGTCCCTTCCTTGGGGTTCTTCTCCGCCTTGCCGTAAAAGGGCACGCCCATCACCTGGCGGTTCCTGGGGACGCCCGCTTTCACGTGGGCGTCGACCGCTTCGTCCCAACTGCGGTGGGTGAAGCGGGAGGATTTGTGCAGCGGCGAATTGTGTCCGTCCGGGGCCGCCCCCATGTCGTAGGTCATCACATTGACATAGTCGATGTATTTGATGGCCGTTTTCCAGTCCACGTATCTGCCGCTGGAGGAAGATGCGAAGGAGATGATCTTGGACGTGCCGAGGGTCTCGCGGAGTTCCTTCAGCACGAGGTTGAAATTCTGGGTGTCCATATCGTCCCGGCCCGTCTCGTTGTCGGCCGAAACCGTGGGATACTCCCAGTCGATGTCCACCCCGTCCAGTCTGTGCCGGTCGATGAGCGCCTTCACGGATTTGCAGAACTCCGTCCGCTTGGCGTCGCTCCTGGCCATTTCGGAGAAGCCGTCGGCGTGAGCGCCCCAGCCACCGATCATCAGCAGGACCTTCAGGTTGGGATTCACGCTCTTGAGGGCCACCACCTTCGAGAGGGGGGCCTGTTTCGATTCGGTAATCACGATGCCGCCGTCCCCCGTCTTGGGGTTCTTGAAGCGGCCATGCGCATAGTTGATATGGGTCAGGAGCGTCACCTCGGGGAGAACCTCGGTGTACTCCGTAAAGTAGGCCAGGATGATCGGCGTCTGGCCGATGTCCGTGCACAGGGTGCCCGTTTCCGCGCCGGTTCCCGTTCCGGTCTCCGTACCGGTACTGGTTCCGGTCCCGCTGCCGTTCCCATTGCCGCTCCCGCTGCCGTTCCCGCCGACATTCCCGGTACCCGTTCCACTATTGGGTTTGGACGGAGGCATAGGTATGACCAACGTGTTCGCCGGCTTTTCGCAGGAGAACACGCACAGGGACAGGCCTAAAGCAAGGCTGGCGAGGATGCGGGAAGTCTTGTTCAGTTTCATACGGCCATGTGGTTGGTGGCTTTCACGGGCAAAATTAATCGGGTACGTTTTTCGTTGTGGAAATATTTGCGTATTTCAACACCCAATTTGCGAAATCTTTTTTCGGGAATGCAGGAACCGGCCCAAACCGGCTCCTGCACGTCCGAAAATCAGGTCAGACCGCTACTTCCAACTGGTGTACAGCGCGGAAGCGGAATCCCAGCCCGGGCGCTGGGTGAGCACCCCGTTGGAGAGGCTGATTTCCATCTGCGGATACGGACGGAAACCCCAGGTGGCTTCGTACCGGGCCTTGTAGCCGGGGCCCTGGTCCTTCATCGTGGTCTCCTTGCCGGTATTCCAGATGCGTCCGCCCAACTGCGTCTCGAGCGCGGCAATGCAATAGGCCTTGCCATAGCGGCGCATGTCACCCCAGCGGATGGCCTCGAAGGCCAGTTCGTGACGGCGCTCCTGGCGGAGGGCATCGACACTGTAGGCGATCTGAGGGAGTTTGGCACGGGCGCGAACCGCGTTCATGCCGTCCATGCCGTTGTAGATGACCTTGCCGTCGGTAAGTTCGGCGTGCATCAGGAGCACGTCGGCGAAACGCAGCAGCGTGAAGTCGTTCGTGGCCTTCTTGCGGCCGAGGTCCTTGTCGGCTCCGTAGTAATCCGAAATGGACGTGAACTCGAACGACCACTTGCCGTTGATGTAACAGGCCGGGGAGTGGATCTTCTTCTGCCACAGGCCGGTCTCTTCCATCTGGCTTTCGGCGCCGAACTGGTAAGAGTTGAAATCCAGGGCCTCTTCCCAGACGCTCCAGATGGAGCCCTTGCGGCGGATGTCGTTCTCGTCCCAGGTATTCCAGAGGTCCGGATTGACGGTGGCGAAACCATAGCCGCGGCTCATCGGGAACACGCCCTTGTAGTCGCCGCTGTCAAAAGTACGGAGACCGCAGTAGTAGTTCAGGTAGTTGTACTTGTGGCTGGACTTGGCGGCGTTGATGTGGAACATCTGCTCGGGATTGTGGGCGTCCATGTACCAGGAATCGGCGCAGTCGTCCATGAAGGGATAGTCCGGCTTGGTGGCCTTGTTGCTGTAGGTCCACAGGCAACGGAAATCGGGGACGAGGGAATAGCCCGAATTCTTGATGCAGTCCTCGAGTTTCGATACCACATAGTCCTTGCCGATGGTCTCGGAAGACAGGGTGTTGGTCTCCAGGTCCATGAGCGGGAGGGTCGTGATGCTCTTCCCTTCCTTGTCGCTGTAGAAACCGGTGTAGAACAGGTACACGCGGGCGAGCAGGCCTTCGGCCACCCAGCGGTTCACGTGGCCGCGGCCGGTGAGGATGGAGCCGTAAGGCGTGGAAGGCATGTTGTCGCACGCGATCTTGAGGCTGGCGGCGATGAATCCGTAGATCTCCTCGACGGTGGCCAGGGCAGGATACTCGGCGGCATCCGCCACGCTTTCGGGAACGGTGGTCACCAGCGGGACGATCTCGAACATCTGGGCGAGTTCGAAGTAGAACCAGGAGCGGAGGATGTACGCCTCGCCCAGGAGTTGGTTCCGCAGGTCCTCGTCCTCCACCTTGTCCAGGGCGGAGATGGCCATGTTGGCACGTCCGATACCGCTGTAGCAGTTGGTCCAGAAGTCAGCCTGGTGGTCGATGTCGTTGTACATCAGGTGGTCCCAGGCCTGGGTCTCGGAGTCGTCCATGCCGCCGCCGCCGTAACAGTCGTCGGAGCAGAGGTTGGCCTGCATGATGTAGCAGGTGCCGGCAAAGTCGCGGAGGTCCAGGTTCATGGTCGCATAGATACCGGTCACAAGTTGCATGGCGTCTTCTTCGGAAGCCGGGAAGTTACTGGTGTTGCGCTCGGTGTAACTGACCGTGTCCAGGAATTTTTCGCAGCCGGCGAAAACGAGGGAAGCCAGCACAAGCGCCGATAAGGATATGATATGTTTTTTCATGATGCGCTAGAATTGAAGGTTGACACCGAGGAGGAAAACTCTGGAGGACGGGTAGAAACCCACGTCGATTCCGGACACCCAGTCATCGTCCGTACCCTTGCCCATTTCCGGGTCCATGCCGGAGTACTTGGTGAAGGTGAAGACATTCTGGGCGGCGAAGTACAGGCGGCACTTGCTGATATACTTGAAGTTCAGCAACCGGCGGAAGTCATAGCCGACGGTCACGTTGGAGATCTTGAAGTAGTCGCCGTTCTCGATATAGATGTCGGAGATGTTCTGCCAGTTGCGGTTGCTGCCGTAGGTCAGGATCGGGAGCCGGTCCGAGGTCCCCTCGCCCTGCCAGGTCTGGAAGACATCCTTCGTGAAGTTGTCGCGCTGGCTGTCGGCGAACGAACGGTAGGACTTGGCGATCTGCTGCCCGAAGGCGCCGTAGCCGGAAATGTTGAAGTCGAGGCCTCTCCAGGCCATCCAGAAGTTGAGGCCGGCGGTGAAATGGGGATTCGGGTCGCCGATCATGGTGCGGTCCTCTTCGTTGATCACATTGTCGCCGTTGGTGTCCACGAAGATCAGGTCGCCGGGCTTGGAGTTCTCGTACTTGACCTTCGTCGCATCCACCTGCGCCTGGTTCTGGAAGACACCGGCGGTCTTGTAGCCGTAGAAGTAGCCGATCGGATAGCCGACCTGCGCGCGGTACATTTCGGTCGTACCCTCGGAAAGGATGTCTTCGTCACCGTGGATGATGCCCTCGGAGTTGGCGATCCGGGTGACCTCGTTCTTGTTGTAGGCGCCGTTCACGTTGATGCCGTAGGTGAAGTCACCCGTGTGCTTGCCCCAGTCGACGGAAACCTCGATACCCTTGTTGCGGATGTCACCGCCGTTGATGTACGGGGCGTTCAGGCCGTACACGGAAGCGATCGGGGCGCGGACCAGCCAGTCCTTGGTGTCCTTGATGTAGCCGTCGATGGACACGCCCAGGCGGGAGCCGAAGAAGCGGGCGTCCAGGCCGAGGTCCAACTGCTGGGAAGTCTCCCAGGAGACGTCCGGGTTGGCGAGCACGTCGCCCACGGCGCCGGTCGCGAAGGAATCCTCGGAGTCGAACGCATAGGAAGCGTTGGTGTCCAGGACGATTGTGGACAGATACTGGAAGTTGGAGATGCTGGCGTTACCGTTCTGGCCCCAACTGGCGCGCAGTTTCAGGAAGTTCAGCCAGTCCTGGGTGTTGGCCATCCAGGGCTCGGAAGAGACCACCCAGCCCACGGAAGCGGACGGGAACACACCCCAGCGGTGACCGCGGGCGAAGTTCGAGGATCCGTCGGCGCGGACCGTCGCGGAGAACAGGTACTTGCTGTCGTAGTTGTAGTTGATACGGCCGAAGAACGAAGCGAGGCCGCCCTGGGTGCGGGGCTTGCCGGACACGGAAACCTCACTCAACTGCGTGGGCTTGGTGTTGGACAGGTAGGCGCGCTCGAAGTCGTTCGGGAAGATGGAGTTGGTTCCCTTGCCGCTGATCTGTTCACCCATCCCCCATTTTTCGAGGGACTGGCCCACGACGGTGTCGAAGTTGTTGCGGCCCGCGGAGAAGGAATAGGAAACGGTATTCTCCCACGTGATGCGCTGGTTGGTGCTCATGCTCTGGCTTACCTGGTCGAAGTCGTTGAACACCTTCGTGTTGATCGCGTAGATCATATTGTAGGAGCGGGAGGAGCCGGCGGACATCAGGTATCCGAACTGGGTCTTGAACTTGAGGTTCTTCACCGGCTGCAGTTCGGCGAAGGCGCTGGCCTGCAGGGTGTAACTGGAACTCTGCTGGAGACCGCGGGAGGTATAGTAGTCATACGCGAGCGGGTTCGCGGAACTGTAACTGCTGGCATCGAAGTTCCAGCCTTCGGCCATCCGGGCCTCCTGGTCGTAGAAACCGGTCACGTTGCCCTTGTCGTCATACGTGTAGGCCGGCAGGATCGGCGCCGCGCGCAGGATGTTGTGCACGGAGTTCCAGTAGATGTCCACGTCATCGGCGATACCGCTGTTGGTGCTGTGGTTGAAGTTCAGGGTCTGGCCGATGCGGAGGATGGCGAAACGGTCGTTCTTGATGACGACGTTGTCCGTGTTCACGCGGAGGGTGTAGCGCTGGAATTCGGCATTGACGGGCTTGATCTTGTTGAAGCCCAGGATACCGTCCTGCGCCGTGTAGGAGAGACCGAAGGAATACTTGTGGTCGGCCGTACCGCCGGTGAGGTTCATGGCGTGGTTCATCGTCGGGGCGCCCCGGTTGTACGCTTCCTCCATCCAGTTGGTACCCTTCCAGGAACCGTTCTTGATGGACTGGTACAGGCTGGACGGCAGGACCTTGGCCCAGTCGGTCAGGGTGACGCCTTCATTCTTGAACATCAGGTCCAGGGCATCCATGTACTCCTGCGCGTTCAGGAGGTCGGGCATCTTGGCGATGTACTGCTTGCCATAGTACGCGTCGTAGGACAGGACGGCGCGGCCTTCCTTGCCCTGCTTGGTGGTCACGAGGATGACGCCGTTCGCGGCGCGGGCGCCGTAGATGGCGGCGGAAGCCGCATCCTTGAGGACGTCGATGGACTCGATGTCGGCGGGGTTCAGGGCGCTCAGGCTGCCGCCGGCCACGCCGTCGATGACATACAGCGGCTCGGAATCGCCGATGGTGCCCATACCGCGGATGTTCACCTTGAAGCCCTCGCCCGGCTGACCGGAACTCTGGGTGATGGTGACGCCCGGGCTCTGGCTCTGCAGGGCGCCGAGGGCGGTGGTGGTGTTCAGTTTCGCGAGGTCATCCCCCTTCACCTGGATCGTGGATCCGGTGAGGAGTTTCTTCTGCTGGACACCGTAACCGATGACCACCGACTCGGACAGTTGGTCCAGGTCGGGGCTCAGGACGATGTCCACGACGGAACGGCCGTCAACGGAGACTTCCTGGCTGGCATAACCGAGGATTTCCACGGAGAGGACGCCGTTGGAGGGGGCGTTCACCGCGTACTTTCCGTCGATGTCGGTCGTGGTCCAGTTGGACGTTCCCTTGACGACGATCGATGCGAACGGCACGGGGTCGCCGTTCTCACCGTCAGTGACGGTTCCCGTGACGGTCCGGTTCTGCGCGCTGACGTTCAGCGCGAGCAGCCCGACCGAGAGAGACAGGAGCAATTTGTAAAGTTTCATAAACAGACGGTAGTTAGTTGATGGTTGAGAGTGTGTTTACTTGATCAGTTTCCGGATGCGGTTGGACAGTTCCGCGTTCTCCATCACGCCGCCGAAGTCCTCGGCGTGGGGGCCCCAGGCGAAGACGGGGACCACGATGCCGTGGTGACCCTTCGTGGAGAAATGGACATTCACGGAACGCTCCTCCAGGCTGCCGCCCACGAGGGTGATGCCGCCGGTGCCGTGGTCGGCCGTGATGACCACCAGGGTGTGGCCGTCCTTCTCGGCCCACTGGAGCACCTTGCCGATGGTCTTGTCGAAGTCGAAGAGTTCCTCGGCCATGTGGCCCACTTTGTTGCGGTGCGCCCAGTCGTCGATCTGGGAGCCTTCGACCATCAGGAAGAATCCCTTCCTGTTGTCCTTGCTCAGGAGTTCGATGGCCTTCATCGTGCCGTCCTCCAGCACGGGGCCGCGGTCCAGGCACGGGTCCATGTCCAGCGGGGCGAACAGGGCCAGGAGTTTGCCGTCATGGACATTGGCGAGGTCCTCGCGCTTCTCCACGAAGTTGTAGCCGCGCGCCTTCATCTCGTCGATGAGGTTGCGGCCGTCCTCGCGCTGGTCCCAGAACTGGCGGCCGCCGCCGAGGATGAAATCGACGCCGCTGTCCACGTACTGGGCGGCGATCTCCGCCTCCAGGTGGCGGTCCGGGCTGTGGCACACGAAGTCGGCCGGGGTGGCGTCGTTGATGCGGCAGGTCACCACGAGACCGGTCTTCTTGCCTTTCGCCTGCGCCTGATGCAGCAGGGTATAGAACGGCTTCCCGTCCTTGTCCTGGCCGATGTAGCCGTATTTGGTCTTCTCGCCGGAGGAAAGGGCCGTGCCGCCGGCGCAGGAATCGGTGATGAGTTTGTCCAGGCAGTAGGTGCGGGAATAGCCGGCCACCGGGCAGTTGTCCATGTTCAGGTGTCCCCCGTTGAGGGTCCAGCCCACGGTCACGGCCTCCATCGACATGCCGTCGCCGATCATGAAGATGACGTTCTTGATCTTCCTGGACTTGGGCTGCTTGACCACCACGGTCTGGTAGGGGGTCTCGACCTGGTACTTGTCATCTTCGCTGAACTTGTCGTCAGCGTACTTGGACAGATCCCGGCCGGTATCCACCTGCGCAAACGCGCAGGCGGACCAGCCAAGAACCAACCAAAACAACAAAACGGTTTTTTTCATAGGTTTCAATTGTCAAGTTCGATATGATATCCCTCCGCTTCTGTCCGGCAGGTGACGACCTTGGTCTCACCCGGGAGAAGCGGGAAGAAGTTGTCGCTCCAGTAGGCGGGGGTCACGAGGTTGCCCGCGGCGTCCTTCGCCTTGAGGATGTTCATGTACGATATGACGTCGGACTTGTTCACGAGCGTGACCTTGCCGGCCTCGACGGTCATCTCCACCTCGGCCTTGGGCTGCCTGAAGACGAAGCCCAGGTCGGACCAGGCGGTGATGGGCGTGATGTACCAGTTGGTCTTCTTCCAATCGTACTCGTTGTCCTTCGCCGGGAGGCAGTAGAAGTTGTCCGCAACGGGGTTGCCGCCGTCGGTGAGGGCGAGCGCCACGAAATGCGGCTTGCCGTCATAGCGCTTGAGGTCGAACACCGGGACGACCTCCCGATAGCCGACCTTCACGGTCTTGGTTTCCTTGCCGATGGGCTTGGAAGCGGCGTCGAACACCTGCACGGTGGCCTGGAGTTCGCGCGGGGTGAGCGTCTCGTTGACCGCATACACCTTCCGGGTGGCGTAGTCGAACAGCAATTGGACGGGTTCGCAGGCTTTCTTGGTGCCGTAGTAGGCGGCGGTCGGCACGCCGTACCAGTCGTACTGCTGCCAGTACAGGGACGGCCAGGCGGAGTTCAGCATCCACTGGACGATGCCGGTGCCCTTCGGGACGCGGACGCGGAACGCCTCGAACATCGCGCGGGTGCCGTCATAGTCCACGGCGTGGGCCTTGCGGACGAAGTCGTTCAGGCCGTCGAAGCCGCCGTACAGGTTGTTGACGGTCTCCTGCAGCACTTTCGTGTTGTTCATCGCGGAGGAGGAAGCGGTGCAGTGGTAGTCCCACACATCGGACAGCGGCCACAGGGATTCCGCCGGGATTATCTTCTTCAGGGATTCCAGTTGCGGCAGGTTCGTGCCGATGCCGGTTTCCGTGTTCCAGCCGAAAGCGCCGCCCGCCTCGGTGTCCTTGTACCAGTAATCCGGGGCGACGTACTCGTACGGGCCTTCCATCTTGGTACCGGACCAGCCGGCGAGGCTCTTCTGGCTCTTGGCGGAGCAGATATACGGACGGTAGTCCTCGCGCGCATAGACGGCGAGATAGCGCTGCTCCAGGTCCGGGTTCGGGATGCGGTCGCTGCCGGTCATCCAGGCGATCACGGCCGGATGGTTGTGCAGGCGCGTGACCTGGTCGCGGAAGTACGCAAAGGCGAGGTCCTCGACCTCCTTCCCGTTGATGCATCCGTAGCCCTTGTATTCGGGAAGGCCGCAGTAGTCCTCCCACTCCCACTGGCAACTGAAGCCCACGAGGGCCATCACGCCCAGCCTGTCGCACAGGTCATAGACGGTATCGTCCTTGCCCCAGATGTTCTCGAAGCGGATGAGGTTCATGTTCATGTCCATGACGTAGCGGACCTGCCGTTCGATGGACTCCGGCGTGTCGCGGAGGAAGATGTCGTCCGTCCAGCCGGCGCCCTTGATGAGGACGTCCTTGCCGTTGAGCATCATCTGGCGGTAGCCGTCCTCGGTGAGGCGGCTCTCGATCTTGCGGATACCGAAGGTGGTCTTCTCCGTGTCGGAAACCTTTCCGCCTTCTTCCACGCACACGGCGAGCGTGTACAACTCGGGTTTGCCGAGGTCCCAACTCCACCACACGCGCGGGTTGTCGATGTGCAGGATGCCGGCCTCACCCGGCGTCAGGACGAATTCCTTCAGGTCGCCGGGGTTCAGGGACACCGGAACCCGGACCGGGCCGCCGCCGAGGTCCAGGACGATATCGGCATCGACGGCACGGCTTTCCCGGTTGCGCAGACGGACGCGCACGCAGAGATCGGCGGTCTTGAAGTTCTCCACGTCCAGATCCGGGACGACATACACGTCCTCGATGGAGACGGCGCCCGTGGTGTGCAGGGTGACGGGGCGGACGATGCCCATCGACTCGTCCAGCGGACGGGGGTTCCAGTCCACGAAGCCGATGTTCAGGTCGCCCTTGACCGCCCGGCGGAGTTTCACTTCCAGTTTGTTCTGCCCCTTGAGGAGGCCCGTCACGTCATAGGTGCGGCGGATGAACACGCCGGACGTCGTGTCCGAGGAGGCGATTTGTTTTCCGTTCAGGAAGATGTCGGCATAGTAGTCCAGGCCGTCGAACACGAGTTCGGCGTGCTGTCCCTTGCCGGGTTTCCCGGAGAAAGTCTTCGTGTAGGTCCAGGTATCGTCAAAGATGGCCTTGTCCGCTTTTTCGTAGTTCCGCGCCACCATCAGGTCTTCCGCGAAGAAACCCGCGTCGGAAAGGGCTCCGGCCACGGTGGAAGGCACCTGGACGGTGTATTGGGCGGATGCACCCGCGCGGGAGAGGGTCCAACCGTCGGCGAGGATACTGCGGTTCCCGGAAGGAACCGTATTCTTCGGGCTGCAGGCTGTCATGGCCACGGCAAGGGTGAGGAAGAGGATTCTTTTCATAACTAGATCAGGGATGCTCCGAGGATCGGAATGTTATCGTCGGTACAGATGTCGATGGTAAGCCGCTCGATGGCCTTCCGGTACGGGAAGTGCGCGCGGACGTATTCCTCCATCGCCTGGCGGAAGAAGGGATAGTTGTTCGCGATGCCGCCGGAGATGGCGACGTGCGTGGGATCGTAGGCATACATCACCGTGCACAGGAGGGCGCCCATGTTCTGGCCGAATTCGTCGAACAGGAGAAGGGCGTCGGGGTCGCCTTCCTTCGCCTTGTCGGCCGCGTCACGGCTGTCCCAGCCCGCCCCGGTGAAGAATTTCTTGCTGCAGTAATCTTCCAGGATGCCGTCCTTGAATGGCAGGCAGCCCAGTTCCCCGGCGCCGCAGTTGGCTCCGCAGAAGAGTTTGCCTTCATTGACGATGCCCATGCCCACGCCGGTTCCCAGGGTGACGACCACCAGGGTTTCGGGCTTCGCGTCGGCGGGATAGTTGCCGTAAACGCCCATCGCGAAGCAGTTCGCGTCGTTGTTCACGGCCACGGGCACGCCGAAGCGTTCCTCCAGGCAATCCTTGAGGGGGACTTCCACCCATGAAGGGATGTTCTGGGTGTCGTAAACGATACCTTTCTTGACGTCCACCACCGAGGGGACGCCGACACCGATCTTTTCCGTTCCCGGGAGGAAGAGGATCCGGATCTGGGCGGACAGGTAGTCCAAGGTCTCGTCGAGGGTCGCGTTCGGACGGAAAGACGGGCAGTGGATGCCCTGGACGATCTTTCCTCCTTCGACCAGTCCGAGACTGAGGTTGGTTCCTCCGATGTCAATTCCGAGTGTCGCCATACTTTAAATAATAATTAAAGTGTTCAGGTTAGGTTTCGGGCGGTAGTTTTTAAATAATTTTAAATTTAAAAGGACGACCGACTCCGTTTTTTGCAAAAATAGAGACAAATAAGCAAGGGCAAACGAAAATTTGCGTAATTGAGTACGCAAAATGCGTCAAACTGTTTGAGCGGACGGTTTTTTTCACCATCTTTGACCCCGGAACCAAAACGCCTCACCATGAACGCTAAAACGCTTCTTTCCCTCGCCCTGACCGGCCTCGTCGCCCTTGTGTGCGCGAAACCCTGCCGGATTGTCTGGACCGAAGGGACTACCGACCCGGAAACCGGGAAAACCGTCCACACGATGACCATCCAGAACCCGCCTGCCGGCACGGACTGGACCCTCTGGTTCTCCCAGTTCCGCACGCCCGTGACGATGCTGGACGGCGCCCGGGCGGACATCCTCCACCATGGCGGCACCCTGTATCGCGTCGCTCCGAAGGAAGACACCCGCGGGAAGGAGATGGTCCTCCGCTACGAGGCCCGCGCCCTGGTGAACCAGTGCCGCGCGCCCGAAGGCTTCCATCTGCAGGTCCAGGGCAAGAAGCCCGTTCCCGTGGAGGTAGAGTATGTGTTCCTCCCGGCGGAGCCCGTGCATACTTTCGACTATAAGCCCGCGGACCTGACGGCTTATGACATGGTCCCCCGGCTCAAGAAGGTCGATTTCGCCGAAGGGACGATGCCGGTCCCGGACGATGTGCCCGTACGTTACGTGGAGGGCCGGCAGCCCGGCTGGTACCGCCTCACCCTCGGCGATAATCCCGTCATCGAGGCGGCCGACGGCGACGGCGCCTATTACGCCTCCGTCACGCTGGAGAACCTGCGCCGGAACGCCGGCGGCCAGCAGGTCCCGAAAGCCGTCGTGGAAGACTGGCCGGACCTCCCCTACCGGGGCATCATGCTGGACGTGAGCCGTAACTTCACGAAGAAGGACGACATCCTGAAACTCATCGACATCCTGGCCCATTACAAGGTGAACCGCCTGCACCTGCACTTCGGCGACGACGAGGGCTGGCGCGTGGAGATGGACGGTCTCCCGGAACTCACCTCCTACGGCGCTTACCGGGGCATTCCGACATTAAACGAGGACGGAACGATCTCGGAGCCCGACGCCCTGATGTACACCTACTGCGTGACCCCGGACCGGAACGACACCAAGACCACCGGCAACGGCTTCTACACCAAGGCCGATTACATCGACATCCTCAAGTACGCCGATTCACGCCACATGCTCGTCATTCCCGAGTTCGACATCCCGGGCCATTCCCGCGCCGCTGTCAAGTCGATGGAATACCGTTTCCGCACGACCGGGGACGCGACCTACCGGCTCTGGGACCCGGAGGACACCTCCAAGTACAATTCCGCCCAAGACTACTGCGACAACGTCATTGACGTGTCCCTGCCCTCCACCTATGCCTTCATCGCGAAGGTCTTCGACAACCTCATCGCCCTCCACGCCGAGGCCGGCGTCCCGCTGGAGGCCGTCCATATCGGCGGTGACGAGGTGCCGGACGGCTCCTGGGAAGGCTCTCCGTCCTGCCGGGCGCTGATGGCGGCGAACGGCGTGACGGACGTCGCCTGGCTCAAGGACTACTTCACGAACCGCGTGCTGGACATCGCCGAAGCCCGCGGCGTGAAGATCGCCGGCTGGCAGGAAGTCGCGCAGAACCTGCAGCCCGCCACTTACGAACGGGTCAAGCGGAACCTCGGCTTCACGAACTTCTGGGCGGTTTCCCGCGGAAGGGACAAGATTGGCTATACCTTCGCTAACGACGGCATTCCCGTGGTCCTGTCCAACTCTTCCAACGCCTACTTCGACCTCGCCTACAACTGGTCCAAGACCGAGCGGGGCCATTCCTGGGCCGGATTCATCGACGAACGCCGCTCCTTCTCCTTCCTTCCGTACGACCTGTACAAGTCTGTCCGCTGGGACGACAAGGGCCGCCCGACCGACCTGGCCGCGGCCAGTGAGGGCAAGCCCGCACTCACCCCTCAAGGCAAGCCGTTCATCATCGGCGTGCAGGGGCAACTCTGGTCGGAAACCCTGCGCTGTTTCGACCACGTGACCTACTACCTGTTCCCGAAGGCGCTCGGCCTGTTCGAGCGGGGCTGGAACGCGTCGCCCGCCTGGGCCGGCACCACCCGGCCCGACGACCCGGACTTCGTGGCGGACTTCGACCGCTTCTTCACGACCGTCGTGGAGCACGAATATCCCTATTACGAGGACCTGGGCATTTCCTGGCACCGGCACTGACGCCCCGATGATCCGCGTCCTCATCATATCGGACTTCACGGAGTCGTTCTCGCACAAACTGCTCGCCGGGATCGTCGATTATTCCCGGCAGAAGGAACAGTGGATCGTGCGCCGGATGCCGCCGGAGTACAAGGCGCAGATCGGCATCCCGGGCGTCATCCGCGTCGCCAAGGAATGGGAAATCGACGCGGTGATCGGCCAGTTCGAGCCCACGGACGATGTGAGCCTGTTCGCCGAGAACGGCATCATCGCCATCGCCCAGGACTACAAGAAGAAGTTCACCACGATCCCGAACGTCACGGCCGACTACCTCGGTACCGGCAGGCTCGTCGCGCAGTTCTTCCTCGAAAGGGGCTTCCGGAACTTCGGATTCTTCGGTTTCAACGATGTATGCTGGTCGGATGAGCGCTGCGAGGGCTTCCGGCGGGAGATCGAGGCCGCCGGTTTCGGCGACTCCTTCTACGCCACGCGGATGCAGGAGATCCACATGGTGTGGTACTACCAGCGGAACCGGCTGCGCGAATGGCTCCGCAGCCTTCCCAAGCCCATCGCCATCATGGCCTGCGACGACAACCAGGGATCCAACCTCATCGAGGCCTGCCACGGCCTCGGGATCAGGATCCCGTCCGAGGTCTCGGTGATGGGCGTGGACAACGACGAGTCGCTGTGCAGCCTGGGCAGCACCACCCTCTCGAGTGTCCAGATCGATATCGAGGAGGGCGGCCGGGAGACGGCGGCGCTCGTGGAGCGGCTGGTGGCGGACCCTTCCGCACCGGTGGAGGATGTCGTGCTGAAGCCCGTCAAGGTCGTCAGCCGGATGTCCACGGCGGCCTTCGCCACGGACGACCAGCAGATCCTGAAAGCCATCCTGTTCATCCACAAGAACGCGCTGAAGAAGATTTCCGTAAGCGACGTGATGGCGGAAGCCGCCCTGTCGCGGCGCCTCCTGGAGCGGCGGTTCAAGAGCGTCACCGGCAAGACGCTCTACGAGTACATCACCGACCAGAAACTCCGGCACTTCGCCGAACAACTGGAGGAAACGGACGAGCAGGTGATCAACATCGCTCTGTCGATGGGCGAAAACGATACCAAGAGCATTTCCCGGCGGTTCAAGCAACTGTATGGCTGCACGCCGGTCGAATGGAGAGATAAACACAGAAAGAACAAGTCATGATGAAACGGATTTTCCTGGCCGTCTGCCTGTTTGCGGCCACCCTGGCCGCCTCGGCCCAGCAGCCGGACATCGAAGCGCACCTGAAGGCGCACCCCGAACTCCTCGCCGGCACCGATTACCTGTGCCCGACCGGTCCGACCGCGCTCACGAAGGCGCCCAAGGGCTACAAAGTCTTCTATATCAGCCATTATGGCCGCCACGGTGCCCGTTACGCCTGGCAGAGCGACCTGTACGAGAAGATCAACACCACCCTCTCTGAGGCCGCTTCCGCCGACAACCTGACGGAGTTCGGCAAGGACTTCAAGCGCCGGTTCGACGGCCTGTACCCGGAGGTCCGCTACCGCGTGGGCGACCTCTCGCGCAAGGGCTGGAAGCAGCAGGAGAAACTGGCGGAACGGATGTACAGGAACTTCCCGAAGGTGTTCCCCGACGGGGCCGAGGTCCGTGCCTGGACATCGACCTCCACCCGCTGCGTGATGACGATGTCGGCCTTCTGCCAGGGGCTGAAGGGGATGAATCCGGAGATCGACCTGTACGAGAACTTCGGCAAGGTGTTCCTCCCGGCCATCCTGCCCCAGGACAGCGGCAACCCCTTCCGGGATAAGAACTTCGAGCAGACGCCGGTGAAGGTTCCCGAGACCTGGGCCCAGTTCATCGCCCGCACCATCGACAGCAAGGCCATCCTCTCCCGCCTCTTTAAAGACGCGGACAAGGCCGTCACTCCGGAGAAGCAGTGGGACCTCGTGTCTTACCTGTGGTTCTATGCGCAGGGAATGAACAGCCTGGACACGGACCTGGACTTCCGGGACCTGTTCACGGAGGAGGAACTCATCGACCTCTGGAAGGTGGACAACTTCCAGTTCTTCACCGAGATCTGGCCCACGCACAAAGGCTATCAGCCCATCGTGGACGACATCATCGCCAAGGCCGACGACCGCATCGCCGCCGGCCGCGTGGGCGCCGACCTGCGCTTCGGCCACGACTACACGATCCTGCCCCTGATGCAGATCCTGGATGTGAACGGAATGGGCCACGATAACCTCAACGCTGAGGAAATCGCCAATTGGAGCCAGACCTACCAGGTTCCGATGGGCGCCAACCTCCAGTTCGTCTTCTACCGCTCCAACAAAAAGCCCGCGGTCCTCTTCAAGGTCCTCCTCAACGGCGAAGAAGCCCGACTCCCGCTGGAGACGGACACCTGGCCTTATTACGATTGGGCGGCCTTCAAGGCCCGCTACGGTCGGTAATCTCATTTTTTCACTATCTTTGCAAGGTGAAGTTCCGCCTTGCATACCTGCTGTTGCTGCTCCTCGCGCTTTCCTGCGGGAGGGGGAATCCGGCGCTGCATACGGCGGCACGGGTGGTCGAGGACCATCCGGACAGCGCCCTGTACATCCTGGACGGGATTTCGCGGGTGGACCTGGCCTCGGAACGGGAGAAGGCGGAATACGATTTCCTGTCCGCCGAAGCGTTCTACCGGACGTATTTTTTCCTCGATGACGCCTCGGAGGCCGGGCTGGAACGCGCCTGCCTGTATTTCGAAGCGAACGGACCGGCCCTGGAGCGAATGCGGGCATGGGAACTGATGGGCACGGTCCAGACGGCCGTGGGCCGATACGGCAGCGGCATGGTCTCTTTCCGCAAGGCCGCCGCCGTCGCCCGTGAAATCGAACGCTCCCGCAGCCGGCTCGGGATGTTCGCCCTCCTCGTCGCGGCCGTCCTGGCCACGCTGGTCCTGTATTTCTGGGCCCGGAAGATCCAGACGGAACGCCTGCTTGCGGAAAAGCAGGCCGAGAATGAACGCTACCTGTCCGCCGCGGAGGACCTCCAGTCCAAACTGTCGGCCCTCAGGGCGGACCGTCCCCGCATGGGCGGCATCGACACGCTGGACCGCCTGTGCGAACAGTATTATGTCTTCGAGGGTACATCCAACCTGCAGCCGCGCATCCTGAACGAGGTGAAGGCCATCGTGGAAGGTCTCCGGAGCGATACGAAAGTGCAGAAGAACCTGGAGCAGGCACTGGACGACCGCACCGGCGGCGTTATGAAGCGCCTGCGCGCCGCTTTCCCCAAATGGAAGGAAGAGGACTTCCTCCTCTACCTCTTCACCGCTTCCGGTTTTTCCTCCACCACGATCTCCACGCTCCTGGAGAAAGACAAGCCCTTCGTCTATAACCGCCTCTACCGCATCAAGGAGCGCATCAAGGCTTCTTCCTCCCCCGACAGCGAGGACTTCCTGGCCTGTTTGGAGAAATAGCCCATCTCGCAAAAACAGAACAAATTGTAATTCAGGCCGTTTCGCGCATTCGGCTGCGAGTCCGCATACCTTGCCTGTCATTGATTTCGTGCCCTTGCCAGGGTAACTTTGCACCAAGTCAAACCCTTAAGTACAAAGCGCCATGGAAATCAAGAAAACTGAAAAGGCCAGCCTGGAAAACAAGCGGCTGCTCTTTGCCGAGGCAGGGCTGATCATCGCCCTCCTCGTGGTACTGGCGGGATTCGAAAGTTCGACCCGCACCCAGGAAGTCGCCCTGCTGCAAGGGAACACCACAATCAGCGACGAGGACGATATCATGAGCATCGTGCTCGACACGCCCCCGCCCGCACCGGAAGCCCCGGCCCTGCCGATCCTGTCGGACGAACTGGAAATCGTCGATGATGACGTCGCCGTGGACCTGGAATTCCAGAGCCTGGACGACACGGACATTCCCGTCGATATCCAGGAGTATATCCGCCAGGAAGTGGTGGAGGAAGAAGTGGAGGAGGAGACCGTCCCCTACATCTTCGCGGATGAAAAACCCTCCTTCAACGGCGGAGATGCGAATGAGTTCTCGAAATGGGTCAATTCCCGGCTCGTCTATCCGGAAATCGCCAAGGAGAACGGCGTCGAAGGCCGCGTTACCCTCCAGTTCACCATCGCCAAGGACGGGCGGCTGGAAGACGTGAAGGTCCTCAGCGCTCCGGATGAGACGCTCGCACAGGAAGCGGTCCGGGTGGTCTCCAGTTCCCCGAAATGGACGCCGGGCAAACAGCGTGACCGCGCCGTCAAAGTATCCTACACCTTCCCGGTCATCTACAGACTGCGCTAGCAAACGACCGTTTTTTGGTGGTAAACAGCACAATTTATAAAAGTTGCGAGATTTCTTTTTTGATGATTTCTCGTAACTTTTTGATTATCAATACCTGTTGATTTTTATTTTGCGAGAAGGTTTCTTTGGATTTATTTGTGTCCTTGAAAAGGAATGCCGACCTTTGCATCAGTGAAAAACCACAAAAAACAATAGATATGGAAGTCAAGAAATCCGAAAAAGCCAGCCTGGAGAACAAGAAACTCCTCTTCACGGAGATCGGCCTCGTCGCCGCCCTCGGTATCGTGTGGGGTGCTTTCGAGTATTCTTCCAAGGAAGCGCAGGTGGCTGTCCTCGAGGACACCACCCAGGTCCTCGTCGAAGAGGAAATGGTCGCCATCCAGAATGACACCCCTCCGCCGCCCCCCGAGGCCCCG
>JAFXMA010000021.1 GCA_017530725.1 Bacteroidales bacterium | reverse complement strand
TACCGGTGATGAGGTGATCTATGTGGATGATACCATTACCCTTAGCGCATCGGTGATGCCGTCAAATGCGACTCCCGTTCCACCCGTCCCATGCCTACACCATCCACGAACTGCAGGCCGATCCCGTCACGATTCTCAAGGGTATCGAGGACGACGCCCGCAAGCGTTTCGGCGACAAGATCCAGATCGACCTCGTCTCCAAGGTCAAGGACGGCAAACTCGTCGCTGACCAGGCCCTCATCGCCGGCTGCTCCGGTGGTACCTACGACAACCTCTCCGAGGCCGCGACCATCCTCAAGGGCAAGTCCATCGGCAACGACTACTTCACGATGAGTTGCTACCCGCAGTCCACTCCGGTGTATCTCGCGACCACCCGCAACCACATCGCCGAGGAACTCCTCGAGGCTGGCGTGGTGATCAAGCCCGCCTTCTGCGGCCCGTGCTTCGGCGCCGGCGACGTGCCCGCGAACAACTGATTCTCCATCCGTCACACCACCCGCAACTTCCCGAACCGCGAAGGCTCCAAGCCCGGCCAGGGCCAGATTTCCCTCGTGTCCCTGATGGACGCCCGTTCCATCGCCGCGACGGCCGCGAACGGCGGCGTCATCACCGCCGCGACGGACATCGAGTATGAGGACACCCACAAGCCTTACACCTTCGACGGCCGCATCTACAAGAGCCGCATCTACAACGGCTACGGCAAGGCCGACCTTTCCGTCGAACTCCGCTACGGCCCGAACATCAAGGACTGGCCTACGATGTATCCGATGGAGGAGAACATGCTCGTGGAACTCGCCGCCGTCATCCATGACCCGGTGACCACCACCGACGAACTCATCCCTTCGGGCGAGACATCCAGTTATCGTTCCAATCCGCTCAAACTCAGCGAGTTCGCCCTGAGCCGCCGTGTTCCTGAATATGTGGGCCTGTCCAAGCGGATCCAGTCCCAGGATCTCGAGCGCCGCGCCGGCAACGTTCCCGCGAATGTGGCGGAAGCGTTGAAGGCCGTGGGTGCATCGGCAGAAAACACCTCCTTCGGTTCCTGCGTCTTCGCCAACAAGCCCGGCGACGGTTCCGCGCGTGAGCAGGCCGCTTCCTGCCAGAAGGTGCTCGGCGGCGACGCCAACATCTGCTACGAGTACGCCACCAAGCGCTATCGCTCCAATTGCATCAACTGGGGTATCGTCCCGTTCACGATCGCTCCGGAGACCGCCTTCGACTATGAGCCGGGCGACTTCGTGTTCGTGCCGGGCATCCGCCAGGCCATCCTCTCCGGCGCCGAGGAAATCGACGCCCAGGTGATCACCAAGGCCGGTGTCAAGCCCATCCACCTCTACTTCCAGAACCTCACCGCCGACGAGCGCGACATCCTTGCCGACGGCTGCCTCATGAACTACTACAAAAACCGCAAATAACATTATGGAAAAGATCAAAATGATTACCCCGCTCGTCGAAATGGACGGCGACGAGATGACCCGCATCCTGTGGAAGATGATCAAGGACGAACTCATCCTCCCGTTTGTGGACCTGAAGACCGAGTACTATGACCTGGGCCTGCCCAACCGCGACAAGACCAACGACCAGGTGACCGTGGATTCCGCCAATGCGACCAAGCGCCTCGGCGTGGCCGTGAAGTGCGCCACCATCACCCCGAACGTGCAACGGATGAGCGAGTACAACCTCCACGAGATGTGGAAGAGCCCGAACGGCACCATCCGCGCCATGCTGGACGGCACCGTGTTCCGCACACCCATCACCATCCCCTCCATCCACCCGGCCGTGAAGTTCTGGAAGAAGCCCATCACCATCGCCCGTCACGCCTATGGCGACGTGTATCGTGATGTCGAGATCCAGACCACCGAGCCCGGTGTCGCCAAACTCGTCTTCGAAGGCGTCTCCGGCAAGCGCGAGGAAATGGTCATCCACGAGTTCAAGGGCCCCGGCGTCATCGAAGGTATGCACAACACCGACGAGTCGATCCGCAGTTTTGCCCACTCCTGCTTCAAGTATGCGCTGGATGTGAAGCAGACCCTGTGGTTCGCCACCAAGGACACCATCTCCAAGAAGTATGACGGCCGCTTCAAGGCCATCTTCGAGGAAGTGTTCCAGGAGTACAAGGACCGCTTCGAGGCCGCCGGCATCGAGTACTTCTACACCCTGATCGACGATGCCGTCGCGCGCGTGATGCGTTCCGAGGGCGGTTTCATCTGGGCCTGCAAGAACTACGACGGTGACGTGATGTCCGACATGGTGTCCACCGCCTTCGGTTCCCTGGCCATGATGACCTCCGTCCTGGTGAGCCCGGACGGCAAGTACGAGTACGAGGCCGCCCACGGTACCGTGACCCGCCACTACTACAAGTACCTCAAGGGCGAGGAGACCTCCACGAACCCGATGGCGACGATCTTCGCCTGGAGCGGCGCTTTCCGCAAGCGCGGTGAGATGGACAACCTTCCCGACCTGGTGAACTATGCGAACCAACTCGAGGCCGCCTGCTTCGACACCCTGAACGAGGGCCTCACCTCCAAGGACCTGGTGAACCTGATGGAAGGCATCACCCCGAAGTCCCTGACCTCCCTCGAGTTCCTCCGTGCCATCCGCGAGCGCCTCGCCAAGCGCCTGGGTGCGTAGTCCGCTGTTTTTCTTAACTGGCTGTAAGCCAGTTGCTTATAAAAAGTGCTTTATGTGTTTCGACATAAAGCACTTTTTGTATCCTTTTGATTTGGAGCGGATTGCGAAAAAAGCGGTCACCAGCCTTTCCTGATGTTCTCCGCCATCTCGTGCGCAAGCCGGGCACGTGCCTCGACGCTGTACCAGGCGATGTGGGGGGAGAGGAGGATGCGCTCGGGATGCTTCGCATGGAGGTAGGGATGGTCCAGGGCGATGGGCTCCTTCTGGTACACGTCGATGCCGATGCCGGCGATGCGGCCTTCGTCCACGGCGCGGACCAGGTCCGCTTCCACGGCGATGCCGCCGCGGCCGGTATTGACGAGGAAAGCCGTCGGTTTCATCTTGCAGAGGCCTTCATAGTCGATGAGCCCCGCCGTCCGTTCGTTGTAGGGGGCGTGGATGCTGATGACATCGGAGGTCGTGAGGAGTTCGTCCAGGGAGACGGACGGATAATCCTTGCAGTGTCCGGTGCCGGAGGTGGAGTAGTAGATGACCTTCATGCCGAAGGCCGTGCCGATGGCTGCGACTTTCTGGCCGATGGCGCCCATGCCCACGATGCCGAGCGTCTTGCCGTAGATTTCGGTGAAGGGATGGTCCGCATCGACATGGATGCTGCCGCTGCTGTAGCGCCCGTCCTTTGCGTAGGCGTTGTAGTGGAAGGCGAGGCCCGCGAGGTTCAGGATGTGCATCCAGGCGGTCTGGGCGACGGACTCCGTGGAGTAACCGGCCACGTTCCGGACGATGACACCGCGCTCGTCGCAGAGTTTCGTGTCGATATTGTTGATGCCCGTCCCGGCCTCGCAGATGAGCCGGACCTTCGGACAGGCGTCCAGAAAGGCCTGGTTCACAATGACTTTGTTGAGCAGGACCACATCGGCATCGGCGGCCCGGGCGCGGGCCTCCTCGGCGGTGGAGGAAGGGTAGCAGACGAATTCGCCGAGCGCGGCGATCTCGGCCATCGAAGCGTCGCCCATCGTGGCGGCATCCAGGAATACAATCTTCATATCAGCGAGGGTTTCTGATACAAATATAGGATTTTTTTGTATCTTTGAACTATCTACCGCGACCTATGGACACGAAACAGGCATACCAATCCCTGATCGGGGAACTCAAGCGTCAACTCGACGCCGAAATGCCCCTCGCCAAGGAAGCCGACGACACCCTCGTCGCAAAAGGCCTGCTGTCCAGTCCTGCCGAGGCCGCGCACCTCTTCACCGGCCCCATCGACGGTTACGTGGACCGTCTCGCCGCGGAAGCATCGGCCCCCGCCTACAACACGCACCGCTACACGGTCGCCCTCTACCAGAAGGACGACGAAACCGCCCTCTGCGATGCCATCGCGGACCTCGCCTTCGCCCAACTCCAGCGCAAGCCGGTCATCAAGAAAGCCAAGCCGTCAGGGGAGTACGAGAACGCCGTCGCCTTCGTCCTGGGGCTCTACACATGTTTTGCCATCCTTCACTTAGGCTTCACCGCCGCGGACTTCACGCGCCTCCACAAGCACGCCGTCTATAACTACTATCTCAACCACGGTTCCCGCCAGATCCGCCACATCTACGACACCGGCTGGCACGGAAAATACGCGCATCGGAATATTTTTTATCCTTTGGGGTGATTATTTAAAAATTATTGCTACCTTTGCAGTCCACTTTCGGGGTATTAGCTCAGTTGGTAGAGCGATAGGTTCGCAATCTATAGGTCAGGGGTTCGAATCCCCTATGCTCCACGGAAAAAGGCATCGCAGGCGCGATGCCTTTTTCCGTAGAGCATCTGACTTCGTCTTGACTGAAGGGGCTGCGCCCCCTCAGACACCCCCAAGTCGGCCTTCGGCCTCCGAAGTGAAGCAGTTTCCGTTTGCCACCGCTACTTCGCGGCAGCCCCCGAGGGGGCGACTGGAGGAAGACCTCCAGACCTCCTCCCATTCGCGGTGCAAAAACAGTCTTTAGCGCCCCTACATTGGCCATTTCACCCAATCGCGGTGCAAAAACAGTCCTTAGCGCCCCTATGTTGGTTGAAACGGACCGGTTGGGCACTTTCGGGCCGATGGCCATGCGCCCTCAGGAATGATCCAAATCAATTATCCCCATTCTTCTCGTCATTCGGCGGGGTTTTCCGCTCGTAGGCGAGGAGGCGGGCGTCTTCGGCGGCGGCGCGGTCGGCGTCGTATCGGCGGTCCCATTCGCGGTAGTATTCCATCTTGGGGTCTTCGAAGAGGGACATCTGCTCGAAGGTTTCGTGCGTGAGTTTGGAGACGCCGAGGCCGACCTGGCGAAGGGGGGTGACACCGTCCCAGACTTCGGTGAGCATCCGGCGCGCCTCGTTGAGGATGATGGCCGTCACGTCCGTGGGCTGGGAGAGAGACGTTTGTTTCTGCGCGACGGAGAAGTCCATGTACTTGACGAACATGGAGACGGTCGATGCCCGGAAGTCGTCCCGGCGGATGCGGTGGGCGACGATGCAGGCGACGTTGAAGAGGGCTTTGTCGATGTCCTTCGGATCCGACAGGTCCTTCGCGAACGTGCGTTCCGCGCTGTAACTCTTGGCCTCCGGGACCTCTGTTTCGACGGGAGAATCGTCCCTTCCGTTCGCGTTCTCATGGAGTTGGAGGGCATATTTATGCCCCACGAGGCGGGAGAGTTGACCGACGCTGAGGGCGGCGATGTCGCCGATGGTGCGGATGCCGTAGGTGACGAGCCGCTCCTCGGTCTTCTTGCCGACCCAGAGCAGGTCCCGCACGCCGAGGGGCCACATCTTCTCCGGAACTTCGCTCTCCCAGAGGGTATGGACCTTGTCCGGCTTCTCGAAGTCCGACGCCATCTTCGCGAGGAGTTTGTTGGAACCGACGCCGACATTGACCGTGAATCCCAGTTTCGTCCGAATCTCGTCCTTGAGTTGCGTGGCCACCTCCACCGGATCCTTCCCGCCAATCCGGCAGGTCATGTCGATGAAACACTCATCGATGGAAAACTGCTGCAGGACAGGGGAATAACTCCGGCAAACGGCGATGAATCCCTCCGAACATCGCTTATACCATTCCCAGTCTCCGCGCACGATGGTGAGGGACGGATAAATGCGGAGGGCCTTGGAAACGGGCATTGCCGCGCGGATGCCGATCTTCTTCGCCGGAATGGAGGCGGCTGCTATGATGCTCCGGCGGTCGTTCGGATCGCCGGAGACCACGGAAGGAACCAGGCGGATATCCGCGCCACCCTCCATGACAATCTTCACCGCCGTCCAGGAAAGGAATGCGGAATTGACGTCGATATGGAAGATGACGCGGCGCACGGGTTTATCGCCGGCGGGGCTGCCAGACCTTCACCCAGTCGATCCGTAACTCCGTAGGAAGGTCCTCTTCCGACACGGGCCCCACCCATTTCCCGCCAACCTGGTTGGAAAGGATGAAATAGAAGGGAAGACCGGCATAGGGGAACTGGTCCAGGGCCGGGTCGATGTCGTTGACGATCCGGGGATAGGTCATCGTCTTCTCCCCGTTGACATAGAAGCAGACACTGTCGGGATGGACCTCGGCGGCATAGACATTCCAGGCGCCCGGGTCGATTCCGAACGTCGTGTAATGCGGCGGCGTCTCATCGTGCCCGTTCAGGCTGTAGGCGGAGTGGACGGTCTGATAGACGAGGGTGTCGGCATTCAGGTGCTCCATGATGTCGATCTCGGCGTAGTCGCCCCCGGCGGTCGTGCTGTCCCGCTGCGGCATCAGCCAAAGCGCCGGCCAGAAGCCGCCCGCCGAGTTGAAACGGGCGCGGACTTCGAACCGGGCCAGGCGGAATGCGCGCTTGCCGGCCGTCGTGATACCCGCCGAAAGGATGCGGGAGGGGTCCGAGAGGGTATCGGCATTCACCAGTCCCCGGAGGACGATCTGTCCGTCCTCGAAGCGGACCAGGTCCTCCCGCAGGGACATGGTGTTGTTCCAGTCGCTCGGGCCGCGCCGGGTCCGTGCCCAGGCCGCCGTGTCCAGCGCCGGCCCGTCAAAATCGTCCATCCAGGCCAGTTCCCAGGCATCCTTTCCGCCCTGGCAGGCGGACAGGAACAACAGGCCCGCCAGCATAGCGAGCCAGAATGACAACCTTCTTTCCATCAGGCAGTTACTCGGTAAATATCTTGCCGGCACCCCAGGCCTGACCGACAACGTCGCCGATGGACCGGTAGGTCATCGAGGCGGCGTCGAAGACGATGGGCTGGAGTTTCGCGAGATCGACCTTGCCGTCGGTGAGGATGCTTTCGTCGGCGCTCATGTTCACGACTTCTCCCACGAGGATGCCGTCGGCCCAACTCACCACCTTGCATTCCAGCGTGAGCGGGTACTGGTCGATGATGGGGGCGTCCACGTTCGGGCTGGGCGTGAAGGTGAAGCCCACTTTGGCGACCTTGTCCGGGACTTTGTTGCCGCTCACGAGTCCGAAATAGTCGGATTCGGCGACCGTACGGATGTCGGCGAAACTGACGGTGAAAGCGCCGGTGCGTTCGAGGTTCTCGGTGGTCTTGTGCTTGGACATGCTGACGACGATCTGCTTATAGTCATACTGGCCCGCCCAGGCGGCCATCATCACGTCCGGCGTGTGGTCCTTGTCCCAGGTCGCGATCATCACGCAGGGCTGCGGCGTGGTGACGAGGGCGTGGTCCGGTCCGAAATTCTTCCGGCCGGCCACTTCGTTGTAACTTTCTTTGGCGTTCATAGTATTATCTTGCGTTTTTTGGTTCTCTGTGTGCTTGCAGCCGACGAAACACAGCGTCGCTGCCAGGGTGAGGTAAAACAGTCTTTTCATGGCTTGGGGACGGTTAGTTCCTGACAAAGACAGGGATAGTGGTGAGATCGACGGCCGTTTCCACATAAGTGCCGCCTTCGTAGGTCTCGCCGGTCCAGTAGTCGCGCCAGCCGCCTTCCGTGGCAGGCAGGTATGTACGCCAGGAGGTTACGCCGGCTTCCGTGACGGGATGGACCAGGTAGGAGGGGCCGAACATGAATTCGCCGTCCTGCCTGAGCGCTTCGGCGTCATCCGGGAAGTCGAAGACCAGGGGACGCATCAGGGTATAGCCCTCGGTGGAGACGCGGCGGGCGCAGTCCAGGATGTAGGGCTGCAACCGTTTGCGGAGGTCCATGCAGGAAGCGATGATCCCATACGTCTCCGGGAAATAGTGCCAGGGTTCGGTGTTGCTCATGTACCCGTGGACGCGCATGAACGGGAGGAAGACCGATGCCTGGACCCAACGGACCAGCCGCTCCTGGTATTCGGCCGATGCGTACTGGTCGAAGGGACGGAAGAAGCCGCCGGCGTCGAAGGTCCACCAGGGGAGGCCGGACGCCATCTGCCCCAGGCCTCCGGCGATCTGCCGCCGGAGCGTCCCGAAGTCGTTCCCCACGTCGCCGGACCAGGTGACCACGCCGTAGCGCTGCGCGCCCGGGAAGGCACTCCGGGTGAGGATGACGGGGTTATGCCCCTCCGTCACGCCCGAAAGGGCCTGATACATCGTCCGGTTCACCATCAGGGGATACACGTTCCGGTACCATTCGCCAGGGACCTGGTCCTTACCCACGCGCCGGCCTGCGAGATCGTCATTCTCGGGCTCCGTCGCATCGAACCACCAGGCGTCGATGCCGTAGGGGACGGCCAGGCTGTCCACGAAGTTCCGGGCATAGAAGTCCGCCACGTCGGGATCGAAGAAGTCGATCCAGTCGGTCCCTTCGATGTAACTGCCGCGCTCTTCGAGCCGCTTCCCCAGGTTCGAGGCCTTGTCCACCTTGGACCAGACCGAAATCATGAAATGGGCGCCCATGTCGTGGAGGGAATCGGTCAATGCCTTCGGATCGGGGTAGTGTTCCCGGTCGAATTCCATGGAATTCCAGCCGGTGGGCCCCCACCACTGCCAGTCCTGGACGATGACGTCCAATGGCAGGTTGCGGCGCCTGAACTCCGCAGCGTTCTCCAGGATCTCCGTCTGGGAGTGGTAGCGCTCACGGCAGTGGATGTAGCCGAACATCCAGTCGGGCATTTCAGGAACGGGACCCGTCAGGGTGCGGTACGCGCCGATGGCCTCGTCGGCCTTCCCGGCGAACACCGTGTAATCCAGCGCGGCCGCGACGGGGGAGTGGAAGGTGGTCGCGTCATCGACCTTCCGCCAGTACAGGACAGGCGTGTCGCTCCGGACCCCTTCTACCAGGATGGAATGCGTTCCGGCGGTCAATTCCTCCACCGCCGATACGGTCGGCGGAAGCCAGGTGTTGGAGACATCCACGACTGCCGTCCCGTCGATGGCCAGGTAATGCCGACGGGCCATCTTCTGGCCCACGTCCAGCAGGAGGGCATACGTCCCGTCCTCGGGAATCTCGACGATGCCGCAGAAGGTCCTGAACATCCGTCTTTCCCGGCGGTTGCCGGAAGTGCCGGTGGCATTGACCGTCTCCGAGCGGCCCTCTTCCTCGACCGGATCCAGGATCACGGAATGGTCGGCCGGATTGAAGTCGGTGAGGCCGTAATTGTTCCAGAGGAGACCGTAGCCCTTGTTGGACAGGATGAACGGCAGGGCGATTTGGGTGTTCACCTGCGTGAGCCGGCGGGTGACGCCCCGCACGTTCAGGAAGCCGTCCTGGAACTGGCCCGTGCCGAAAAGGAACTCGTCTTCCGGGGAAAGGAACCGCTGGGTAACTTCGAAGGTGGGCTCACCCTGGACCTGCGCCGGTGTCAGGCTCCGCCCGCCGGGGGCCTCCTGCAGCAGCAGGTTCCCGGCGGCATCGAAGAAGGCCAGCGTACCGTCGGTCCCGTAGCGAACGGACATGGATGCGGTGCTTACTTCTACGGTCCCGTCCTTCCGCGTGGTGGTGAACTTGGGGGCGGCGACGCGTTCCGTATAAACCAGTTCCGGGAGCGGCTGGAAGCCTTCCGGCTCCAGGCGTACCCGGATCGCGTTGTCCGTCAGGGGTTGCAGGACGAGGGTTCCGTCAGCGGTGGGAATCCGGACGTCCTGACGGGAACATCCGGCCAAAAGGATGACGGGGAGCGCCATCCAGGCAATGAATCGTTTCATAGCGTTCTCTATTTGTTTCCCGGAACGGGCTTGATATATACGTCTCGCTGCGGGAACGGTATCTCGATGCCGTTCTCGTAGAACGCGTTGTAGATGGCCTCCTTCGCGCGGGCAGGGAAAGTATAGTGCGTCTCCACCGTCGTGTAAAGGGCGACGACGAGGTTGACGGAACTATCGCCGTAACTGTCGAACCGGACATCGACCGGGAAACTCGGGTCCACGATGTCCCGTCCGATCTTGTCCTTGGTCATCAGGGGTTTCAAGGCCTCCAGGATGACCTGGCGGGCCATCTCGATGTCCGTTCCGTAACGGACGGAGACAGGCATCTTGATGAACTCGTAGTTCCGTCCGGTATTCAGGTTGCGGAACTTCTTCGTGAACAGGTCCGTATTCGTGAAGGCGATGAGCGATCCGTCCTCGTCTTCCACCTGCGTCGTCTGGTAACTGACCCGCTTGACGATGCCGCGGACGCCGTCGCAGGAGATCTTGTCACCGATGCGGATGCGGCCGGCCATCAGTTGGATGCCATAGAAGAAATTGTTGATCAGGTCCTTCAGGGCGAAACCCACGCCGGCGGCGAGACCGGTCGTGATATACGTGAGGGCCTTCATCGGCAGATGCAGGATGGAGAAGGCGATGATCAGGTACATCAGCCAGCCCAGCAGGGAGAAGATGGTGTTAGGCAGGCTCAGGTTCACGTCGGACTCCTTGATCGGGACGGCGTCATCACCCCGCTCGTCAATCATGTTGCGCAGTTTGAACACGCGGAACATGGCCTTCACCAGGTAGATCAGGTACCGGAAAAGGAAGAAGAGTGCCAGGACCAGCAGGATGTTGGACAGCGTGAAGGACTCGTAGCCTTCCCGGCGGAGGAGCGGGAGTTTCATCAGGTCCGCCCCGGTCAGGGAAAGTTGGTATGCCCGGGAAGTAAGCAGGACGCTCAGGGGGAAGGAGTAGATGGTGATGATCGGGACGACGACCATCCGCAGCAGGTCGTACAGCCAGGTGACCTCGATGAATGCATCCTTGTCATTCAGCGGAAGATTCGGGTTTTCCTGGTGGTAGCGGGCCTTCTGGCGGATTACCCGGTCGTCATAGTACCGCATCATCAGGTAATAGAGCGTGGTAATCGTGTGGAGGAGGGCCAGCAGGAAGGTCCAGAAAGTGATCAGGAGTACGCCGATCATGGAATAGCCGGCCATGGACAGGATGCCGGTGACGGACATCACGATGACGGACACCCACATATAGCGGAGGTCCGTCCGGCTTACGTCGGGCCGGCAGCGGATGTTCACGATACTCTGCCAGACGATGAACAGCAGCAGAGCGGCCGGGAAGAAAAGCGGAACCGCGCTGGCGGGAAGGAAGATGGCCCGCATCAGGATGCAGGCGAACGCCAGCAGCAGGGTCGGGATGTAGATGCGGAGGGATGCCCGCGCCTGGTCGCCCCGGATACGGATGAGCAGGGAGATGAGGATGGCGAGGGTGAGCCAGGCGAACTGGGTCAGGAGTTGGTAGGCCATCCGCCAGTAAGGGTTGCCCCGGTCCGCCTTGATGAGCAGCATACCCAGGACGAAGAGGAAGGTACTCAGGATGGCCGTGATGATGGGCCTGAACTGGATCCATTTCTCGCTCTTGATCCATCGATAGGCAATGGCTCCTACAAAGGTGCCGAGCAGGATGGAAAGCAGCAGCATCACCAGGGCCAGCAGGGCATAGGCGAGGACGTACCGGCCGCTGAATGTACGGGGAACGGTTCCATCCTCCGCCTGCTCCGCGGCGGTATCGCTGGAATACCTCATCCTGAGGTCGTTCCGCACGAGTTGGACGAAGCCCTTCCATCCCGTGAGGATCTGGACGATGTTCACGTTGCCCCCGATGTAGCGGTTTTTCTGGGTGGCAGCGTAGTTGGCCTGGGCATAGTCGTAGGCCTGCCGGAGCCGGGCTTCGGTTTCCGCGCAGAGGATGCTGTCCTTCAGGGCGAGCGCGACAGATTCGCTGTACAGGGTTGTCAAGGCACTGGTATAATGCAGGCAACTGTCCAGAAGAGCGCCCTTCTCGGGGTCCTCCTCTTCCGGCGGGAAGGAAGGATTCGAGAGCGAATCGGGCACTGACAGGGAATCGGCAGACTGCCTGCTGAGCATGGCCAGGAGCGTTTCGTTGAGCAGTTCGTAGCGGCGCAGGCCGGAACGGGCGGCCACCCGGTACTGGTCGGACAGGAGAACCTGCTCGTGGAAGGTGCCGGAAATCCGCGAGACGGCCTCCAGGGCGAAAGCCATGTCGAAGGTGAATTCCGGACGCTGGGTGTAGAGCATGATGGTCACCTCGTCGGCGGACTTGAGCACCTCGGAGAACCGCTCCCGCTGCTCCCGGTTGTTCACCAGCAGGGTGTCGGATTCCAGGGCCGTGGCATAGGACTGCCGTAACTCCTGGAGCAGGCTGTTCAGCGTGGTCTGGAAATCCTTCTCGGGAACCACGGAGCGGGCTGGAAGCGCCACGAGCAGGGTGACGGCCAGCAGAAGGATGTTTCGGAAGAGGGTGCGGATGCGCATGGATTCAGTCTTTAGAAGTCAAAGCCGATGGAAGCGTAGATGGAGAATCCGACAACGTCACAATACTGGGCGGCGACGCGCAGGGGGCCGACGATCGACTGGCGGGAGTATTCTATGCCGGCAGCCCATAGTTGCTGGCCCATGAACATGAATTTGAAATCGGAGTCCCGCATGAAGAGACCGCCTCGGGCCGTCACGTAATTCTTGCGCAGAAAGCGGTACCGCAGATCCAACTGCGGCACGAGGGTGAACCGGGATGTGGACCTGAATCCGTTCGGGAAGCCGAAGAACGGGATCTGATGCTCGACGAACCGGTTCGCCATGAATCCGCCCACGACCACGCCATGCCGGAAGTTCATCTGTTCCCAGTCCGTCGAGTTGTAGCCGAAGTAGAGGATGGGTTGGATCGTGAAGTTCTGGCCGATGGTGAAAGCGGCCTCGGCACTGCCCATGATGCTGTAATAGGGCTTGACGGGATCTCTCCGCTTGATGAAATCACCGGCATCCTGATCGGGACCGGGGCCTTCGTTCCCGGAATCCGGGTCCACTTGGTCATCGGCCCTGGTCGGGAAGCGGAAGCCCACGACTGCGTTCTCATCGTTTCCGCCGGTACCGTCATCGATGTCATTCTCGGGCTGATAATAATTGTCCGGAAAATCGAATCCTTTGGGAGGCTTCCGCCCGTAGAAGACATAGCGGGCGTCGGCGTAGAGTCGGATTCCACGGGTGGGAAAATACCCGTCGTCGAAGGTGTCGTGCTTGAAGGTCCCGAAACCGGAGAGCCAGAAACTCCGCCAGTCCCAACCCAGGTTGAGATCCGCATAGCCCAGTTTGTGCTCGTAGGGATTCATCTCGGCCGTCACGCCGACCCGGAGGGAACCCCTCCGGAGCCGGGAGTCTTCCAGGTAACCGTCCACGGCGGTATGGAACATCTGTTCGTGGGTGTCACCCGTCCAACCGACCGTCGCGTTCGTCAGACCCATCCGGGCGACGATTCCGTAGGAGGGGAGACCGATCCGGGACTTGGTGCCCCAGTCCACGGTCAGCGACGGATTCGAGCCCAGTTTGAGGTCTGCGGTCAGGCGCATGCCGGTGAGGCGGCGGGTGCCCAGGCCGTAGTGCAGGGCGACGGCCACGGTCTCGTCGGTATCTGCCCTGATGCCCACCGCGAGGTCGTTCGTCTGGCCCTTCTGGCAGTCGAATACCAGGGTATAGGGTTCCTCGTGTCCTTCCAGGTGGTAGGTGACGGACTCGAACGCGTTGCTGCCATAGATGCTGTTCAACATCCGTTCGATGATGGCCCTGTTATACAGGCCGTCGGCCGGGTACTCCTTGGCATGGAGGACGTGGCGTTTTTCTTTCTCGTTGATACCCAGGAACTTGACCTCTTTGACCCGGACCTTTGCCTGGGCCAGGTTGATGGCGGGTGAATGGCTGGAAACCGGGGGGACCGGCTTGCCGGCCACGGCTACCGCGATGGACTCGAACAACTCCTTGTGCTGGAGGGCGTTCTGGTAGCCCTGGTCGATGATGTCGTCCACGCTCTCGTCGTCGAAAGAGAGCATGTTGTATCCCTTCAGTTCGTGATGGACGCCGAGATCCAGCAATTTGCGGGCGGGGCCGTTCGCCGAAGAGGCCAGGAGGGTGATCGTCTGCAGGAGGAAATCGACGGGGGAGTTGAGTTCGTTCAGTTCCCGGTGGATGGACATGTCCGAACCGATGATGATGTCCGCACCCATCGCCTTGGCGATGTCAACCGGATAGTTGTTCCGCATGCCGCCGTCCAGGAGCACCTCGCCGTTCTGGCGGACGGCCCGGAAGTAGAACGGGATGGCCATCGTGGAACGCAGGGCGTCCGTGATGCTGCCGCAGGTCCAGTACTTGGGCGTCATGGCGTAGAGGTCCGTGGCGACGCAGGCATAAGGGATCGGAAGGTCGGCGAAACTCAGGCTGTCCTGGTATCCGACGCTCACCGAACTGAGCATGTTCCGCACGTTCAGGCCGTACAGGTAACCGTCCGGCATCCCGAAGCCCATCCGGGCAATCGACTCGTTGAGCATGTCGGCCGAACTGTGGCCGGCTTCCTGCGCCATCTTGTCGGCAATCCGCTGGTTCTTGATGCGGTCCGCCAGGTCCTCGTCATCATAGTGGTGCGGGATGCGGATGACGTACTTGTCGCGGTATTTGCGGATTTTATAGTCGATATACTCGACCGGGACATCATCGGACATCATGACGGGCCATTCGATGGCGCGGACAAGGGAGTCCAACTGGTCATGCCTGTAGCCGAGTGCGTACAGGCCGCCCACGAGACCACCCATGCTGGTGCCTGTCACGACATCGACGGGGATGCCCAATTCTTCCATATACTTGATCACGCCCAGGTGCGCGAGTCCGCGGGCGCCGCCGCCGGCGAGGACCAGGCCCACCGTGGGCCGGTACTGCCGGATGGAGTCCATGCGCGCGCGTACCTTTGCAAACGCGATGGAATCGGCGGCAGGATCGGCACTTTCGAGGATGGGCTTGTGGGTTCCCTGCGCCCAAGCGCTTCCGGCCAGCAGGCAGGCGAAGAACAGGGCGGCTATCAGTTTTTTCTTCATGTATGACTCTAGTGGCAGTTCAATCTACAAATATACAAAATTATTCCGAGGATATTTTTTTCACATTTTTTGTCAAAAAAATTTGCAGATATGATTTTTGTTTGTACCTTTGCGGTGTACTAATAAACTAATACACGCAAACGATATGATCGAAATCAACAATCTCGGATTCAGTTACGGACCCCAAAAGGTGCTGCAGAACATCTCGATGAAGGTGTCCGAAGGTAACATCTACGGACTCCTCGGCGAGAACGGGGTGGGGAAGACCACCCTGTTGACCCTCCTTTGCGGTCTCAAGAAGCCCCAGAAAGGTACCATCCTCGTGGACGGTCGCAATCCTTTCGACCGCCAGCCCTCTCTCCTCTCCGACCAGTTCTATCTGCCGGACGAGGTCTCTCCCGTTCACGCCAAGGCCATCGACTTCGCGAAGGAGCACGGCGTGTTCTGGCCGAACTTCCAACTGGACAAGTTCCTGAACATCCTCACCGAACTGGAAGTCGAGTCCGACCAGCGCATGGACGCGATGTCCGCCGGTCAACTCAAGAAGACCTGGATCGCCTTCGCGCTCGCATGCAACGCGAAATACTACTATCTGGACGAGCCCACGAACGGCCTGGACATCCCGTCCAAGGCGCAGTTCCGCAAGGCCGTGACCAAGTACACGGCCGAAGACTCCACCCTCATCATCTCTACGCACCAGGTCCGCGACCTGGAGAACATCATCGACCCGATCATCATCCTGGACAACCACGCCGTGCTGGTGAATGCCTCGATGGAGGAGATCGCCTCTAAACTGTACTTCGACTACGGTACCGAGATCCAGCCCGGCGCCCTGTACCTCGAGCAGACCCCCGGCGGATGCATCCAGGTATATCCCAACACCACAGGCGAGGAAAGCAAGGTCAATGTGGAGGCCTTCTTCAACACGGTCCATGCCCACAAGGACCTCGTGAAACCCATGTTCAACTCCGAAATCTAACAAGGCCATGAACGAAATCTTCGACTTCAACCGCTTCTGGACCTATTTCAAATACGACCTCAAGCAGGCGTGGCGCAACCACTCCAAGGCCGCCATCATGATCGGCGGCGCCAGCGCCATCTTCTATGTCATCTGGGTGCTCGCGAGCCTGGTGTTCACGCAGCACTGGTCCTCTCCGGTCATCTTTGCCCGGATAGGCGTGTTCTTCCTCGCATTCGCCATCCTCGAACTCTATATGGTCCGTACCTATGGATATCTGACCGAGAAGAAGGCCGGATCGAACTGGCTGATGGTCCCGGCCTCCAAGGCGGAAAAGTTCGTGTCCATGCTCCTGATGGTGTGCATCGTCATCCCGCTGCTGTTCGTCGTGGTGTACTTCCTGATCGACGGTTTCCTTTCCCTGGTGGATCCCACCTATGGACAGGCCCTGTTAACCGGCTTCACGGGCGCTTACAGCAAACTGATCGAGGCTCTCTCGGATCTCGGCGCCGAGTCCCCGATCGTCTTCACGCCTTCCAGTTTCATTTTCCCGTCCATCATCGGCGTTTTCTGCAACTTCCTGTACTTCCTGCTGTGCGGCATCTGCTTCAAGAAGAACAAACTCGTGGGCGCGATCGCCATCCTGTTCGGCCTCTCCCTCGTACTGTCCCTCCTGACCGGCATCCTCGTTCCGCGGATTTTCACGAACATCGACTTCAGCAACATGGATGACATGCAGCTCGCCCGCTGGGTCACCGGCTGCATGAACACCGGAATCATCTTCACCTGCATCTTGACCGTCGGCCTCGGCTGGGGTGTCTGGCGCCGCATCAAAACCATTCAGCACTAATACACTATGAACTTCAATACCGAAAAACCCATCTATCTCCAGATCGTGGATGTGATTTCCGACCGCATCCTCTCGGGAGAACTCAAGGGGGGAGACCGCATCCCTTCCGTGAGAGAGTACGGTGCCGACATCGGGGTGAACCCGAACACGATGATGCGTTCCTACGAGAAACTCACCGCCGACGGCATCATCTACAACAAGCGCGGCATCGGATACTTCGTCGCCGACGACGCCCGGGAGACCGTGCTGAACGACCAGCGCAAGGACTTCATCGAGAAGGAGGTCCCCGCCATCAGGCAGCGCATGCAACTTCTCGGACTCGATTCATCCATCTTCAACGACTAGATACGACCATGAGAAAGATCCTTTATATCGCGGCGACGGCGCTCCTTTGCGCCTCCTGCTTCCACGTGAACGTGAACTACAAGGGCGGAAAGAACGCCATCAAGGGCGAAGGCCCCGTCGTCAGCAAGTCCTTCGACGACCTCCAGGGTTTCGACGCCATCCGGATCAACGGCCATGCCGATGTCAACTTCACCCAGTCTTCCGTCTATGAAGTGACGGTCCGTACCCAGGAGAACATCCTCGAATGGCTCGACTACAAGGTGGAGGGTACCACCCTCGTCATCGAGGCGAAGGACAAACGGGAAATCCGCGCCGAGAAGTACGACCTCGTCATCCAGGCTCCTGCCCTGAAGAAACTGGTCGTGAACGGCGCCACCGATTTCAGTGTCGGCAACCTCCGCTCGGAAGGCGACCTGGATATCGAGATCAACGGAGCCGGAGACCTGGACTTCGACCGCATCCTGTGCAATTCCCTGACCCTCCAGGTCAACGGCGCGGCCGATGCGAACCTGACCTCCATCTCGGTCCTCAAGGACCTGAAGGTCGAAGTGAACGGTGCCGGGGACGTGAACGTGACCGGCAATGCCCAGAACGCTTCCTTCTCGGTGAACGGCGCGGGTGACATCGACGCCACCGGCCTCAAGGTGGCCGGCGAGGTGAAGCAGCACAAGGCCGGCCTCGCTTCCATCAAACTGTAAACTTCAGTTAAACATAATCGTTTTCCGGGCCGGGCCGTCGTGAGACATCCCGGCCCGTTTCTCCCTTCATTCGAGCGGAGCCGGGAAATCTCCGCGCAAAAAAAGGCCGAACCCAGTGGGTCCGGCCTTAAACCATTGAAGAAAAGGGGCTTACTTCTCCTTCGGGACCATCGCCTTCCAGACGCAGGCGCTCAGGGCACCGCCCACGAGCGGGGCGCAGATGAACACCCACAGGTCCTTGAGGGCATCGCCGCCGGCGAAGAGGGCCGGGCCGATGGAACGGGCCGGGTTCACGGAAGTGCCGGTGAGGTTGATGCACATCAGGTGGATGAGGATCAGGGAGAGACCGATCGCGAGACCGGCCGGCTTGCCGGCGCCGAATTTGGCGTCGGTCGTGCCGAGGACCACGAGGACGAAGAGGAAGGTGGCGATCACCTCGACGAGGAACGCACCGCCGACACCGCCGGCATTGGCAACACCGTTGGAGCCGAGACCGCCCGTCAGGTCGGGAGCCGCGACCACTTTCGTGAGCAGCAGGAGCACCGCACCGGCGAGGATACCGCCGATGACCTGTCCTACCCAGTAGCCGCAGGCGTCCTTCCAGGACATGCGGCCGGAAAGGGCGACACCGAGGGTGATGGCCGGATTGATGTGGCAGCCGCTGATTTCGCCGATGGTGTAAGCCATGGCGACCACGGCGAGACCGAAGGCGATGGCGGTTCCCACCACGCCCGCAGGTGTTCCGCAGCCCAGGAACATCGCCGTTCCGCAGCCCAGGAATGTGAGCACGAACGTGCCTACGCATTCAGCAATGTACTTCTTCATACTCAATCTGTTTTGGTTTATTGTCTCAAATATAGACATTTTTGCGAACAATGAAAAAAGATTTGCTATTTTTGCCGTCAGCGGAACAGGCCGCTGTGAATTGTGTATGGAGACTCTTGTGCGGCGCCTCGGGCGCATCCTTTCCCTGAAGAAATCAGATGAATCTCCCATCCCGCCGCATCGGGCGTCGCGGATGGGCCGGCTGGAACAGACGCTGTCCGTGTGGGTGGAAGAAAAGGGCTGGCGGATCCCCGTGAGGACCATCAGTGAAGCGGCGCAGCGGCTGGGTACGGACACCGGCACCCTGTACGCCTACTTCCAGGAACGCATGGGAATGGATTTCCGGACCTGGCGCACCCGGATCCGGCTGGAGGATGCGAAGCGGATGCTCGCGGAGAACCCGCTGCTGTCCCCGGCCGAGGCCGCCCGCCTCTGCGGTTTCTCGAACCGGTCCAACTTCTCCCGGCAGTTCCTCGCCTACACGGGGAAGACGCCGGCGGAATGGCAAAAACACATCATTTCGGGTGAAGGCGGGGTCTGAGTCGAGAAATCTTGCTATCTTTGTAAGTTAAACGAGAATAGATATGTTTGAGAACCTGAGCGAGAGACTGGAACGGTCTTTCAAGATACTGAAGGGTGAAGGGAAGATCACCGAGATCAACGTGGCGGAAACCGTCAAGGACATCCGCAAGGCCCTGCTGGACGCCGACGTGAGTTACAAGGTGGCCAAGGACTTCTGCAACCGCGTGAAGGACAAGGCCATCGGTGCGAACGTCCTTACGGCGGTGAAGCCGCAGCAGATGATGATCAAGATCATGCACGACGAACTCGCCGAGTTCATGGGTTCGGAGGCGCAGGACATCAACGTGAAGGGGAATCCCGCCGTGGTGCTGGTGGCCGGCCTGAACGGTTCCGGTAAGACCACCTTCTCCGGCAAACTCGCCCTGCACATCAAGTCCAAGCGGGGGATGAAGGTCCTCCTCGCCGCGTGCGACACCTTCCGTCCCGCCGCCATCGAGCAGTTGAAGGTCCTGGGCGAAAGCATCAACGTACCCGTCTATACCGAGGACGGTGAGAAGGATCCGATCCGGATCGCGAAGGCGGCCATCGCCAAGGCGAAGGCCGAAGGCTACAGCGTGGTGATCGTGGACACCGCCGGCCGCCTCGCCGTGGACCAGCAGTTGATGGACGAGATTTCGGCCCTGCACGAGGCCGTGAAGCCCACGGAGACCCTGTTCGTGGTGGATGCGATGACCGGCCAGGACGCCGTGGAGACCGCGAAGGCCTTCAACGACCGCCTCGACTTCGACGGCGTGGTCCTCACCAAGATGGACGGTGACACCCGCGGCGGTGCCGCCCTCTCCATCAAGGCCGTCGTCGGCAAGCCCATCAAGTTCGTCTCCTCCGGCGAGAAGATGGAGGCCCTGGATGTCTTCCACCCGGCCCGTATCGCGGACCGGATCCTGGGCATGGGAGATGTCGTCTCCCTCGTGGAGAAGGCGCAGGAGCAGTTCGACGAGAAGCAGGCGCGCGAACTCAAGAAAAAACTCGCCAGGGACCAGTTCACCCTCTGGGACTTCTACCAGCAGATCCAGCAGGTCAAGAAGATGGGTAACATCAAGGACCTCGCCGGGATGATTCCCGGCATGGGCAAGGCCCTCAAGGACGTGGACATCGACAATGACAAGGCCTTCAAGGCCACCGAAGCGATCATCCTGTCGATGACGCAGAAGGAGCGCGAGCACCCCGAGATCATCAACGGCTCCCGCCGCAAGCGCATCGCCGACGGTTCCGGCACCTCCCTTCCGGAGGTGAACCGCCTGCTGAAGCAGTTCGAGGGCACCCGGAAGGTCATGAAGGGCGCGATGACGGGGAACCTGATGCAGCGGATGGGCGCCATGGGCGGCATGCGGAGACACTAATCACGACGCGATATGAAAAAATGGTTTTTACCGCTGATGGCCGCTGCGCTGCTCCTGTCGGGCTGCGGCATCCTGAATTCTGAAACGCGCGAGGAGCGTGCTGCGCGTGAGGCCCGAGAGGCCCGGATGGTCAACGACAACCTCAAGGCGGGCGATTTCCGGATCGACATCGACCGGATGTATCCGCTCCGGGGTGGTTCCAAGCATGTGTCGAACTACTCCCTTTCGCTCAAGGACGGCGTCCTGAATTCCCATCTCCCGTACATCGGCCAGGCCTGGCGCGTCCCTTACGGCGGCGGCCATGCCCTGAACTTCTCGGCCGAAATCGGCGGCTACGATGTCGTCCGGACCCGGAATGAGGGATACGAGGTCCGGATCTATGTCAAGACGGACGAAGACCAGCATGTGTATACCCTGACCGTCTTCGACAACGGACGCGCTTCCCTGGATGTCCAGTCCCAGAACCGGGAGCGCATCTCTTTCTCCGGAATCATGGATTTCTATCCGCCGGAGGAATAGAGGGGGCGGTGCTGTTCGCGGCGCCATTCCTTCATCCTGGATTCATACAGGTCCCATTCCCGGGTGGGAAGGGCCCATTCGATGAAGCGGTCGCAGAGATAGGCGGCCGCTTGTTTTGTGGGATGGACCATGTCCTCCGCCCACCAGCGGTAGTCGCGGAGTTCGTCCATCATGATTTCGTAGGCGGGAAAGTAGGGGAGACCTTCCGTAGCGAGCAGCAAAGTGCCCTTGGACAGTTGGTTGCCGTGCGCGCCATCGGCCAGGTGCCGGACGGGGCTGACGGTGAAGATGAACTGCTTGCCGGGGTGTCGCTGCACAAGTCCCTGCAGGATGGCGGCCGTCTGCGCGACGCCCAGCCGGTAGCGGCTGAATTCCGCGGCAGGCCGCTTGAGGCAGTTCGCGACGGTTTCGCCGGTCCCGTCGTGCCGGAACGCCCAGGCGGTTCCCAGGGTGACGATGACACGGTTGCAGTCTTTCCAGCAGGCCGATGCTTCCTCCAGCGCCTGGTTGGCATTTTCCAGGAATGCCTCGGGCGTTTCGCGCGCGAAAGAGGTGTGGTGGGAGAAGGAGCAGAACAGCCCTGCTCCCGCCCCCATCTCGACGACATCGTCCCTCGTGAAAGGCACGCCGCTCCCGAGCCGCGCGACGGCATTCCCGATGGAAACGGGATTGTAGAGGGCCCCGAAAGGATTGCACAGGACCTGGAACCCCGCTGCGGACAGCCGCCCGCCAATCTCGTCGGCGAAGCAACTGCCCAGCACGGCGATCCGGTCGCTGTAGGAAATGGACACCGGCGCCGGGTCCAACGTCACGGGAGTCTGGAGTTTCATGAAAGCAAAAATACATATTTTTTGCGTATCTTTGCGTGTTAAACCGATGATTATGACACTCCGGAATTACCTGCTTGCCGCCTGCGCGCTACTCGCGCTTTCCTGCGGCCGTACCCTCAAGGACGGCGATTACACGCTGACACTCCTTTCCACCAACGATGTCCATGGCACATGGTTCGACTCCACCTATGTGGATGCGCGGACCCGCCCGGCGCTGACGGCGGTGAAATACTATGTGGACAGTGTCCGGACGGCTAACGGGGCGGAGAATGTCCTGCTCATCGATGCGGGCGACTGCCTGCAGGGTGACAATGCGCCGTATTACTTCAATTATGTCGATACGGAGACGCCGCACCTGTTCCCGCGGCTGATGGCGTACATGGGCTATGATGCGGTGGCCGTGGGCAACCACGACATCGAGACGGGACATGCGGTGTATGACCGCGTGGCGGCGGACCTCAAAAAGAACGGGGTCGATTTCCTGGCGGCGAATGCCATCCGCAACGACAACGGGAAGCCGTACTTCACGCCTTACAAGATCGTGAAGAGAGCCGGTCTGAGAGTAGCGATCCTGGGTTACACGAACGCGAACATGAAGGCCTGGCTCACGGAGGAACTCTGGAGCGGGATGCACTTCGTGCCCATCGTGGATGTCATCCAGGCCGACGTGGACCGGATCCATGCGAAGGAGCATCCGGACGTGCTGGTCGTGGTGATGCATTCGGGTACGGGCGCGGGCGACGGCAGCCAGTTGGAGTCCGAGGGCCTGGACGTCTTCCAGATGGTGAAGGGCGTGGACTTCGTCCTCGCAAGTCACGACCACCGGCCGTATGTGGACGCCGATGAGGACAACGCTTTCCTCAATGCCGGCAGCCACAGCCGCAATGTCGCCGAGGGCAAACTGCACCTGACGGTCAAGGACCACAAGGTCGTGAACCGTACCTATTCGTCGAAAACCATCCCGGTCAGGGCCGAAAAGGCCGATGCCGCCATGCGGGCGCATTTCCAGAAAGACTACGAGGCTGTCAAGGCCTTCACCCTCCGGGAGGTGGGCATCCTGAATACGGACCTCTGGACCCGCGACGCCTACCGGGGGATGTGCGACTACCTGAACCTGATCCATACGCTCAGCCTGGGCTGCAAGCCGGCGGAAATCTCCTTCGCCGCGCCGCTCACCTTCAACGGCCACGTGAACGCCGGCATCGTCCGATACAACGACCTGTTCACCATCTATCCGTTTGAGAACCAACTGTTTGTCGTGAAGATGACCGGCGAGGAGATCCGGAACTACCTGGAGCATTCCTACGACCAGTGGATCAATACCATCGCGAAGCCCGACGAGACGCTCCTCAAGATTGAATCCCGGGAAGACGCCCGCACCCAGCAGCAGCGCTGGTCCTTCGTGAACCGTTCCTACAACTTCGATTCCGCCGCCGGCATCAACTATACGGTAGATGTGACCAAGCCCTTCGGCGAGCGCGTCGCCATCGCTTCGATGGCCGACGGTTCCGCCTTCGACCTCCGGAAAGAATACAACGTCGCGATGACCTCCTACCGCGCTTCCGGCGGAGGCAACCTGATGAAGGAGACCGGCATCGACACGGACCGCATCGACGACCGCGTGACCGGCCGCTATCCGGAAATCCGGAATATCCTCTACGATTACCTGATGGAGAACGGGTCCATCGACCCGGAAGTCATTGGTAACCAGGCGGTCATCGGCCATTGGAAATTTGTCCCGGAGAAACTGGTGAAACCGGCGATGGACCGTGACATGGACCGGCTGTTCAAGCGATGACTTTCCGGCGCCTGCTCCTCCTGGCGGCGGTCCTCGGCCTCGCCCTTTCCTGTTCGAAATCCGTCGAACCGGGCCTGTACACCGTACAGGGCGGGTTCGTACGCGTCTATCTGGACTCGCTGGGCAATACGAAAGCCCTGATGTACCGGGATACGAGCGCACTGTGGGCCGATACGGTCAGCATCGACCTCAAGGAGCAGAAACCGGTACTGAAACTATACGAGGCGCCCGAATTCCACCGTTTCCCGGCGAACGAACTGTACCGGAATCCGATGTATCGGGTGCGGGAGACGAAGGATGTCATCTATGGCCGCGTGGTCCGGAACCTGGCCGAAGACGGGGAAAGGATGGACCTGACGATGGACCTGTATGTGCCCGAGGACGGGGGACAGGTCGCCCGTCCGCTGCTCGTGGCTTTCCATGAGGGCGCCTTCCTGGACGGAGACAAGCGCGACACGGCCCTGGTTGAATGGTGCCGTTATTTCGCCTCCCTGGGTTATGTGGCCGCTTCCGTCGATTACCGGCAGGGATACCGCCGGAACGTCCGGAGCACGGACGACGCCATCTTCAAGGCCCTCAAGGATGCCAATGCGGCCGTCCGCTTCCTCCTGAAACGGGATTCCCTTCTCATCCATTCCGAACGCATCTTTGCGGCCGGGGCCGATGCCGGGGCCGTCACGGCCCTCAACCTGGCCTACATGCGGGAGGAGAACATGCCCGAAATCATCCAGGAGGAGGAAGACACGACCATCGTCATCCGCCAGGCCCTGCTCCGGGGCTTCGATATCCGGGCCGCGGCGAACCTTTGGGGGGCCATCCCCGACACGGCCATCCTGCACAACGCCAAGATCCCCGTCATCTCCTTCCAGAGCCGGGAGGACCCGGTCGTCCCGTATGGGGCGGGCCATCCTTACGAGCAAGACGGCAGGGAACCGGAAGACGGCTTCGACGTTCTCCGTTCCATCTTCGAGTCCATCGTGTCCATCTTCATCCCCGAAGTCGAGCGGCATCCCTTCCGGGAAGTGTACGGCGCTGGCGTCATCCACCGCATCCTGAAGGCATACGGCGTTCCGTCCGAACTGCATACATACAATGGGGAGCGGCACAACCTCTTCCTGGGCGAAGACGGCCGGATCGACTATCCCACCTATGACGAAATCAAGGAGCAGACTGCCTCCTTCTTCGCTTCCAGGATGGTCGTCGCCCCCGTCTCCCTGCATCAGGACCCCGAGGACCCGCAACTGTTCGTCATCGACAATACCGAGGTCGAAACCTGCCTCTGGGATATCCAGGGCGGGGTCCTGCTGGGCAAAGGCGACGATGCCGCCCGCGTCCTCTTCTTCCCGGACGCCCCCGTCCACTCCGTCTCCGTGAGCGGCATGTATATCTCGGGGTTGACGTTCTTCGAGACGGTGGCGTTGTAAACTACGCCTCCATCACCTTTTCCACATCCTCCTTCTCGCCTACGATCCATAGGATGTCGCCTTCTTCGAAGGGGACTTTCGGGTCGGGGGTGTGGAGGCCGCCGTCGGCTTTTTCGATGCCGGCGACGAGGCAGTGGTAGTGGTTGCGGATGCCGGCGTCGATGATCGTGCGGCCCACGAAGGGGGAGGTCCCGGTCACGGGGACGCATTTGAGGACCATTTCGCCGCTGTGGTAACGGTCGTCTTCCAGGTCGATGGCGCTGGCCGAGAGTTGCTTGCCGAATTCTTCGAGGTCGGCGTCGGAGCCGATGACCTGCAGGCGGTCCTGCGGGAACACGCGGTCGCTCGCCTTGGGGATGTTGATCCGCAGGCCGCCGCGGAGGATGGACACGACATGGATGCCGAAGCGCTTGCCGAAGTTCAGTTCCGACAGGGGTTTCCCGCCCCAGTCGATCTCCGCCGGGATGTCGAAGTCGGCGAAGTGCATGTCCTTGGACAGCAGGTGGGTGGCATATTCCGGCTTCTTCTCGCCCAGGTATTCGTCCCGGAGTTCGCGGGACCGGAAGTTGTCCAGGAAGGTCCGCTCCATGCGCTGGGCGTTCCGTTTGATGAACCGGCTGGAAACCATCACGAACACGGCGGCGAGCGCCAGCAGCAGGATCAGGACGACGGAAATGTGGAACAGCCGGGCCAGGACATAGAAGACGAAACCCAGGGCCAGCACGTAGCGGAGGACGACGGTCGCAATGAGAGGGGCGCGGTTCGCGCGGTTCTCCTCCCAGAGGGCCTGGAAGGTTTCCGAATGGCTGTGTTTGATGACCATCGTCCGCAGGAAGGGCGCCAGGACGGTCAGGGTGACGGCGGCCGATACGATGCTCGCCCACGGGGCCGGGATCCATTTCGCGACGAAAGGAACCAGCAGCCCGAAGGAAAGGCTGTTGATGGCGACGCACAGGATGCCGTAGATGAGGATGACCTTGAGTACGGAGCCGAGGTACTTCCGCCATTCGCTTTCCTTGCTCGTGGTGGGGGAAGCCGAGGATGCGGCGTAATTGTCCAGGAAGGTCCGGATCCGTCCCGGGAGATGCCTGTACACGAATCCGTAGGCCGGTTCCGCCAGCCGGATCATATACGGCGTCAGGAAGATGGTGATGACTGACACGGCCACGACGATGGGGTACAGGAAACTGCCCGTCACGCCCAGGGACAGGCCCAGGGTGGCGATGATGAAGGCGAATTCACCGATCTGCGTGAGCGAGAAGCCGCATTGCATCGCGGTCTTGAGCGGTTGCCCGGACAGGAGGACACCCGTTGTCGCAAAGAAGAGTTGCCCCAGGATGACGGTCAGGGTGATGACCAGGATGGGCAGCCAGTACTGGCCGATCATCGCCGGGTCCACCATCATGCCCACGGAGACGAAGAAGATGGCCCCGAACAGGTCCTTCACCGGTTTGACCAGATGCTCGATGTGTTCCGCCTCGATGGTTTCCGCGAGGATGGAGCCCATGATGAAGGCGCCGAAGGCGGCGGAGAATCCGGTCTTGGCCGCGAGCACGACCATCCCGAAGCACAGGCCGAGGGCCACCACAAGGAGCGTCTCGTCGTTCATCAGTTTCTTCGCCCAGCGGAGCAGCAGCGGGATCAGATAGATGCCCACGACGATCCACAGGATGAGGAAGAACACCAGTTTTCCCACCGAATAGATGAGTTCCTTTCCCTCGAAGTTGTTGGAGACGGCGACCGTGGAAAGGACCACCATCAGCACGACGGCGAGAATGTCCTCCAGGATGAGGATGGACATCACCAGACCCGCGAACTGCTTCTTCGCGAGCCCCAGGTCCTCGAAGGCCTTGTAGATGATCGTGGTCGATGACATCGAGATCATGCCGCCCAGGAACAGGGCGTCCATCTTGCTCCAGCCGAAACTGGAGCCGACGGTGAACCCGAGGAAGATCATGCCGAAGATGATGGTGAGTGCCGCGATGACGGCCGGCCCGCCCACCTTCACGATCTTCTTGAAACTGAATTCAAGACCGAGGGCGAACAGCAGGAAGATGACGCCGATGTCAGACCAGGTGTGTACGCTCGCCGTGTCGATGACCGACGGGGTGAGGCTGAAATGCGGGCTGGCGATGAAGCCGGCCACGATGTACCCCAGTACAAGCGGCTGCTTGAGTTTCTTGAACACGAGGGTCATGACGCCGGCGCAGATGAGGATCAGCGCCAGGTCGGCAATCAGCGGTTCGATTTCGGACATAGATTCTTTCGCTTCGCTCAGAATGAAAGGGGTTGCTCAGAATGACAGGCCGCTGTCCAGGAACTGGATGAAGCCGGGAATGGACAGGTTGTAGCCGCGGGGACCGGCGAGGATCTCACCCTCGGGGGAGAGGATGAGGTAGTTGGGCTGGGCGTTCACTTCGAATCGCGTGCGCGCGATGTAGGAATTGACGCTGCCCAGGGTCTTGAGCGTCTTGCCGGCGGGCGTGGTGAACCACTCGCTCTCCGGAAGTTTCTGCTTGTCGTCGGTGTACAGGGCCACGATCTCGAAATTGTCGCGCAGGCGCTGCAGGACCTCCGGATCGCTCCAGACGCGGGCTTCCATCTCGCGGCAGTTCGTACAGCCGTGACCGGTGACATCGACAAAGACGGGTTTGCCGGAGGCCTTGGAGGCGGCGAGTCCCTCTTCCAGCGTGAAATAACCGGGGAGGTTATGGGCGATATGGAGCCCGTAGCGGTTCGGGTCAGCCGGGGTGGCGGATGCCGTTCCGGCCACCTGCCCCTCGGCATAGTTCGCAATGACGAAATCCTGGGTCGAGATGGGCGGGAGATAGCCCGAGAGAGCCTTGAGCGGGGCGCCGAACATACCCGGGACCATATACACGACGAAGGAGAACACGGCGATGGCCAGCGTGAGACGGGTGACACCGATCTTTTCCACCGGCTCGTCGTGCGTGAACCGGATCTTCCCGAGGAGGTAGAAACCCAGCAGGGCGAAGACCACGATCCAGATGGCAAGATACACTTCCCGGTCCAGGAGGCCCCAGTGGTAGGTCTGGTCCGCGACGGACAGGAACTTGAAGCCGAAAGCGACTTCGATGAAGCCCATCACGACCTTCACGGAGTTCAGCCAGGAGCCGCTCTTCATCTTTTTGAGGAGTTGCGGGAACAGGGCGAAGATGGTGAAGGGGAGGGCGAAGGCCACCGAGAAGGCCAGCATCGTGACCATCGGCGTCCAGAACTCGCCCTGGGTGGACTTGATCAGGACGGATCCCACGATGGGACCGGTGCAGGAGAAGGACACCAGCACGAGGGTGAGGGCCATGAAGAACACGCCCGCCAGGCCCTTCTTGCCGGAATTGGCGTCACTCTTGTTCTGCCAGGAGGAAGGGAGCACGATTTCGAAGGCCCCGAAGAAGGAGGCCGCGAAGACCATGAACACGATGAAGAAGACCAGGTTCGGGAGCCAGTGCGTCGCCAGCCAGTTGAAGATGTCCGCCGTCACCGTCTCGCCGCCCAGCAGGCGTGTCAGGCCGATAATGATGCTGATCGGGACCGTGTACAGCAGGACGATGAACAGGCCGTACATGAAGGCCTTGAACCGGCCCTGGTGCGCATTCTCCGACCCCTTCAGGAAGAAGGAGACCGTCATCGGGATCATCGGGAACACGCAGGGGGTGAGGAGCATCGCAAATCCCCAGAGGATGGCTTCGATGATGAGGGCCCAGAGTCCTTTCCGGTCCTGGGAACCCCGCTCGGGATCGCCGATGGCGGTCTGGTGGGCCGCTGCATCGGAAGCGCCGAGCGTAACCGTGAATTCCAGTTCCTCCGGGAAACCGCACATGTCCTCCGTGCAGGCCTGCCAGGTGATGACGCCTTCCACTTCCGTTCCCGGTTCAGCGGTCACTTCCTGGGAGAAGACGGCCTCGCGGAAGAACACGAGGTCCTCCTTGTAGGGCTGGGGCTTCGTCACTTCCTCCAGCGGTCCGGCGGTGACAGGGGTGCTGTATTCCACCTCCACGGGATTGCCGATGCCCGGATTGATGCCGTAGATGTGCTTCCCGTCTTCGATCTTGCCGGAGAAGGTGATTTTGAAAGTCTCGTCCGAGAGTTGCTCGGAGGCGATTTTCCACTTTACGGAGGCATCCTGGGCGAAGGCGGCGACGCTCACGAGGAGCGCCGCGACAACGGTCAGGAACTTGATGGCCGGACTCGCCGGGCCGCTGAATCTATTTCGCATAAGCCACGGAACGGGTTTCCCGGATGACGGTGATCTTCACCTGGCCCGGATAGGTCATTTCGTCCTGGATCTTCTTGGCGATTTCACCGGAGAGGACTTCGGCGTCGTGGTCGGAAACCTGGTCGGCGCCCACGATGACGCGGAGTTCGCGGCCGGCCTGGATGGCGTAGGACTTGGTCACGCCCGGATAGGCGGCGGCCAGGTCTTCCATGCCCTTGAGGCGCTTGATGTAGGACTCGATCACCTCGCGGCGGGCACCCGGACGGGCGCCGGAGATGGCGTCGCCCACCAGCACGAGCGGGGCGTAAAGGGAGGTCATTTCGGTTTCCTCATGGTGCGCGCCGATGGCATTGCAGATCTCGGGCTTCTCCTTGTACTGCTCGGCGAGTTTCATGCCCAGGATGGCGTGCGGGAGATCCGGTTCCTCTTCGGAGACCTTGCCGATGTCGTGGAGGAGGCCTGCGCGCTTGGCGATCTTCGGGTTCAGGCCCAGTTCGGAAGCCATGATGGCGCAGATGTTCGCCACTTCGCGGGAGTGCTGAAGCAGGTTCTGACCATAGGAGGAACGGTATTTCATGCGGCCGATCAGGCGGACGAGTTCCATCGACAGCCCGTGGATGCCGAGGTCGATGCAGGTGCGCTTGCCGGTCTCGAGGATCTCGTCCTCGAGTTGCTTCTGGACCTTGGTGACGACTTCTTCGATGCGGGCCGGATGGATACGGCCGTCGATCACGAGTTGGTGCAGGGCCAGGCGCGCGACTTCGCGGCGGACCGGGTCGAAGGCGGACAGCATGATGGCGTCCGGGGTGTCGTCCACGACGATTTCCACGCCCGTGGCGGCCTCCAGGGCGCGGATGTTGCGGCCCTCGCGGCCGATGATGCGGCCCTTGATCTCGTCATTCTCGATGGGGAAGGTGGTGACGGCGTTCTCGATGGCCGTTTCCGTGGCGGTGCGCTGGATGGTGTTGATGACGATGCGCTTGGCTTCCTTGGCGGCGTTCAGGCGGGCTTCGTCGATGGTGTCGTTGATGTAGGCCTGGGCCTCGGTG
>JAFXMA010000164.1 GCA_017530725.1 Bacteroidales bacterium | reverse complement strand
GCGTCCGCGTACGCCACATCCCGTCGGGCATCATGGTGGAAAACACCGAGACGCGCTCCCAGCAGGACAACCGCCAGCGCGCCCTCCTCATCCTCAAGTCCCGCCTCTACGACATCGAACTCAAGAAGCGCCAGGAGAAGCAGGCCGAACTCGAAGGCCAGAAGAAGCGCATCGAATGGGGCTCCCAGATCCGGAACTACGTCCTCCACCCGTACAAACTCGTCAAGGACCTCCGCACCGGCTACAGCACCGCCGACACCCAGGGCGTCCTGGACGGTGACCTCAACGAATTCATGAAGACCTTCCTGATGGGCAACGGCGCCGCCGTCACGGACGTGGACGACGACCTGGACTAGACATCCGGCCAGCCCGGACCTGACGAAGAAAGGCGCCACCTTGCGGTGACGCCTTTTTCATGGTCTGCTACCGGTTACCGGTAGATGCTGTACTGGTTGTACAGGGAGCCGTACATCTGACCCAGGACCTCGAGGTAAGGCTGGCCGTCGAACAGGGTGGTACGGTAAACCGTGTTGTCCACCATGTAGTATTCGACGCCGTTCAGCACGATGGTCTCGTAGTCGTCCGGCAAGGAAGTCACCAGGGCTCCGGCCGGCGGGACGATGGTGGTGTAATTGCCGGAGGCGCTCACACTGTAGAACACACCGTCCTGGTAGAAGTACTCGGAATTGGCGTAGGCGTAACTCTGAACGAGGCCGAGTTTGTTGGCCAACTCGTAGGCGGAGAGGGCGCGGCCGCTGTTCAGGGCGTAACTCGCGTTCTGGGCGGCGATCCGGGCGTTATTCTGCGCGATGATCAGGTTCTGCTGGGCAATCACGTTGTAATTGTCGAAGACCGTGTTATAGGTCCGGTACGTGTTGCAGTAGTAGGAGAACCTCACCAGGTTGAACAGGGCCCTGTCGATCGCTCTCTCGAGCGGAGTGCCGAAAGGCGGACGGCAGACGATGTACACACCTCCGAACGGGCGGTAGTAAATCCCCTCGTAGAAGTAGTAGTCGATTCCCCAGTGGGTGATCCGACGGTAGTGCGGAGGAAGCACGTGGACCCGGTATCCGAAGTAGTGCGGACGGTTGTCCCAGAAGTGACCCGGGCGGTCCCACGGCATGAAGTCGCGCTCACGCGGAGGTACTCTGTGCAGGTTGTGGCCGTTGTCCATGCGGAAATCGTCATTGTAGCGGTAGTTGCCGCCGTTGTCGCGCATGGGCTCGGTGTTCTTCACGGAAGCGGAAGCCTTCGCTTCGTTCGCCGCGTTATAGCCGAGGCCGTTGCGGGTGACGTTGGTGCTCGAGCGGATCGTGGACCCGGAGGTACGGTCCGCGGAGTTGCTGGAACGACTGGTCGTGCTGGCAGTGCTGCGGCTGGTCCGGGTGTTCTGGTCCACAGTGCCCGTGGAACGGGACGTGGAAGAACCGGTGCTGCGGCTGGTCCGCGTGTTCTGGTCCACGCTGCCCGCGGAACGGGTAGTGGAGGAACCGGTGCTGCGGCTGGTTCGGTTGTTCTGGTCCACGCTGCCCGTGGAGCGGGCGGTGGAGGAGCCGGTGCTGCGGCTGGTCGTCGCGGAACTGCTGGAGGAACTGCGGCTGGTCCGGTCATTCTGGCTCGCGGTGCCGGTGGACCGGGCGGTGGAGGAACCGGTGCTGCGGCTGGTCGTCGCAGAGCCGGAAGTGCTGCGGTTCGTCTGAGGATTCTGGCTTGCGGTGCCGGAGGAGCGGACGGTGCTGCTTCCGGTGGAACGGCTGGTCGTCGCGGAAGAGGAACTTCCGCTGGAGCGGCTGGTCGTGCTGCTGCCGGTGGAGCGGCTCGCGGTGCCCGTGCTGCGGGAGGTCCGGTCATTCTGCGCGAAGGCGGAACGGCTGGAGGAAGCCCCCATGGAACGGCTCATCGTAGCGCTGCCGGAGCGGCTGGAAGAAGCCCCCGTGGAACGGCTCATCGAAGCGCCGCCGGAACGGCTGGAAGAAACGCCGGCCGAACGGCTGGCGGAGGCGCCGGAAGAACGGGAGGGTGAGACAGAGCCGGACGAACGGCTCATCGAAGAAGATCCGCGGGTCGTAGTCTGGGAAGAGGACGACCGGGTTGCGGCGGAAGATCCGCCGGAACGGCGGGACTGGGCAAGTGCCTCAGGGGCCGCGATCATCACAAAGGTGACGAGGAGTGCGGCGAAGGTTTTGATCATCCTTTTCATGGCTCTTTCTTTTTAAGTTATCGATATAAGTAATAATGCTGGGAAAGTTCCTTGAAAGCGTCGGCGTCTTTCATCCACCAGGACTCGATGTCTTCGACTTTCAATCGCTTTCCGAATTCCCTTCTCACATAATCCGTGCCACAAACGATATCCAGCATCCGGGTTTTCTTCAAAACCTTGTAGGGATTGCGTGCAGGGTACAATTCCTGAATCGCCTGCATCACATAGAATTGCGTCAGGGTGATGGTCGCGGCCTCGTAATCCGTATAGAAAAACTGGACGCCGTGCTGCATCTGGGGGTTCTGCCCGGAGATGGGCTTGTAGTGGATCGTACGGAAGGCGGTGCCCGGTATGCCGTAACTGTCCAGCCGCTCCTTGAGTTTGTCCGCGTCGATCCAGGGGGCGGCGAAGGTCTGGAACGGGATGGTGTAGCCCACGCCGATGTTCAGGTAGCCGAACTCGCCCGCGATGCCGGCGGAAGGGTAACCGATGGCCGAGGCCTCGGACGGGATGTTCGGCGACGGGAGAATCCAGGGAAGCCCCGTGTCCTTGTACAGCATCGACCGTTCCCAGCCGCGCATCGGGATGACCGTCAGCCGACACTTGAGGGGCTCTTCCTTCCCTTCCACCCCGCAGTTGAGCCCTTCTTCGTTGATGAGTCCGGCCAGTTCGCCGACGGTGAGGCCATAGACATAAGGGATGCGGAACTCGCTGACGAAGGAGAAGAAGCCCGGCTCCACGACGGAGCCTTCGACCTTCAGCCCGCCCAGCGGGTTGGGACGGTCCAGGACCATCACTTCGATGTCCTGCTCCGCGCAGGCACGCATCACGAGGCCCAGGGTGGATATGAAGGTGTAGGAGCGCGTGCCCACGTCCTGGATGTCGTACACCATCACATCGACCCCCTTCAGCATCTCAGGCGTAGGTTTCCGGGTGGAACCGTACAGGGAATACACCGGAAGGCCGGTCTTGGGATCCTTGCCGCTGGCGACATGGTCGCCGGCATAGGCGTCGCCGCGGACGCCGTGCTCAGGGCCGTACAGGGCCACCAGGTTCACCTCGGGCGCCTCGAAGAGGATGTCGATGGTGGAACGCAGGTTCCGGTCCACGCCGGAGGGATTCGTCACCAGGCCCACCCGCTTGCCGCGGAGTTCCTCGAACCCGTAGCGCGCCAGCATGTCGATGCCGGTATAGACTTCCTGGGCCTGGGCCACATTGACCGCCGTCGAGCAAGCCGAGAACGCGAGGCTGGCTAAAAGTATGAGTATCCTATTCATGGTCGGTAGTTTTAGCGCGTCCGTATTCAGCGGGGATGGTCCGGCGGACGATAATCACCGCAGCGACCGTGGACAGGCAGCAGAGCATCACGAAGCCGAAATAGACCGCGTACCCCATCTTCTCCTGCAAAAGGCCGGCCACCAGGCCCGGCAGCATCATCGAAGCCGCCATGAACGCCGTGCAGAGGGAATAATGCGAGGTTTTGAACTCCCCTTCCGAGACATACATCATGTAAAGCATGTAGGCCGTGAAGCCATATCCGTAACCAAACTGCTCGATGAAAACGCAGAGACCGATCACCCAGAGGGGAACCGACTGGGCGACAGCCATGTAAAGATAGACCACGCAAGGAAGCGCCAGCGAGAGCGCCATCGGCCAGATGGTCCGTTTCAAGCCGAGCCGGGACACGGCCACGCCGCCCAGGATGCCTCCCAGGACGATGCCGATCACGCCCACCGTATTGTTGATGAGGCCGTAATTCACCGTGGAGAGTGCCATGCCGCCCACATCGGCGGAATCCACCAGGAATGCCGGGACGATCTTGAGCGCGAAGGCTTCGGGAAGGCGGTACAGCAGCATGAAGGCGATGCCCAGCCAGGCGAGTTTCTTGCTGAAGAAGGTTGCGAACGTGCGGCCGAATTCACGGAAGATGTCGGCGGCGCGGGTGGCCGTCCGGGGGCTGTCAGCCGCCGGACGCGGGAGCGCGTACAGGTGGTACAGCGCGACGGCCGCCCAGATGCCGGCCGTGAGCAGCAGGGTCATCCGCCATGAATGTGGAATACTGCCGCTGCGGAGTTCGATGACGCCGGCGAACACGACCAGGGCGCCCTGGACGAAAAGATTGGACAGGCGGTAGAAAGTGCTTCGGATGCCCACGAAGAAAGACTGGTCGTGCTGGTCCAGGCCCAGCATGTAGAAACCGTCGGCCGCGATGTCGTGCGTGGCGGAAGCGAAGGCGGTGATCCAGAACAGGACCAGCGTTACCGTGAAAGCGCTCACGGAACCGCTCTCCTGGGCGGGCAGCGTCGCCGTCAGGCCGGCAAAGAGCGCGACGATCAGGATCTCCATCGCCAGAATCCACCAGCGCTTGGTCCGGAGAATGTCCACGAAGGGGCTCCAGAACGGCTTGATGAGCCAGGGCAGGTACAGGAGGCTGGTGTAGAGGGCCATGTCGGCGTTGGACATGCCCATCTTCTTGAACATGATCGTGGAGATGTTGTTCACCACGAAATACGGGATGCCTTCCGCGAAGTAGAGGGTCGGAACCCAGAGCCAGGGAGTGCGCGCTTTCATCGTTCGAGAGTTGTTCCGGGATAATAGAAAGAAAGGATTTCTTCGAAAGTCTTGCCGTGGGCGGCCATCACGGCGGCGCCGATCTGGCACAGCCCCACGCCATGGCCCCAGCCGTGACCGCGGAGGACGACCTCGTCGGCCGTCATCTCCACGTCGAACCAGGAACTGTACAGGTGGCTTTCGGAGAGGATGCGGCGGATCATGAGTTCCTTGCCGACGGTGAAGGTGGCCTTGGAACCGACGACGCGGAGTTTCCTGATGCGGCCGGAACCGCCCCGTTCGAGGGGTTCGAGGGCCACGAGGTCACCGATGTCCACGCCGGAGCGGCGGGCGATGAGGGCGGCCAGGTCCGCGCGGCGGTACCGGACGGTCCAGTCGTGGAAATCCTCCGTCTCCAGGTCGTAGTCGTTCAGCACCTGGCCCAGGATTTCCTTGTCGTGGGTGTCGCACCAGGGATCGTCATGGACGGGCAGGTAGGGATAGTCCACATCGGCCCAGGCCGTGGAGAACTGCTCGGTACGACCGCCGCAGCACTTGTAGAAACGGGCATCGACGAGTTCCCCGTCATAGCGGAGCACGAGGCCCCAGGTTTCGTCGATGGCGGCACGCACCTTCTCCCCGACCGCCAGGGTCAGGCCCTGGTACCGTTGGCAGTGGTCGTCGGCACAGACGTCGAACCGGTGGTGGTCGTCGTGGTCGAACCATTTGAGGATCTCGCCGACGGGCCCGCCGGGTTCGGTTCTCCGCGTAGTGTCCAGCCAGGTCACCAGGGACGGGACATTGTCGAAGTCATAGGGCATCGGCGCCTTCCGGCGGGCTTCCCGATGCGCGATCTGCGCCATCACCCAGGAACGGGAGATGACCGCATGGGCCTTCAGGAACTCCGGAGCGGCGGTCGCCTTCATTTCGGAAGAGATGACGCTGAGGAGGTAGTCCTCTACGCCGATGACGTTGACGGCCACCACCTTGCCTTCATCGACGATGAACTTGAGGGTGCCGGCGAACTGCTGGTCCTGCCGGCGCTGCCAGTGGAAGTCCACGCCGATGGTGACCCCGTACAGGATGAAGGACGGCTCGGCGAAGAGGGTGGAGATGGTCGGTGCCTCGAAGACGAGTTCGTCATAGAGGGTGCCGTTGTAGTCGATTTTCCCTTCCCGGTAGGATACCCGCTGGGGGCCGGCTCCGTCGGAGATGATCTCGAAGGCGATCTCGGGTCCGGAAAGGATGCCCACCTCGATCTTGGGCTGGGTGCGGACCAGCCGCCACAGGAGGCGCTCCTCCTGCTTCTCAGAGAGGGATATCTCCTGAAGGATGTCGGTCAGGATCGCCGGCGTGAGCCGTTCATAATCAGAGACTTCCGGTATGACGAAGAATCCGGCCATGTCCGCCGCGCCGGGGCTCAGGGCGAAATGCTCCTCCCCTTCCGCATAGAAATGATGCGGCCGATGGACGGACCGGCACGTCACGACGGCCCGGTACTCCCCCTCGCTGAAGAAGGTGAGGGCGTTGAACCGGGGCTCGGTCTCCCCTTCCGCCAGGTCGCAGCAGTCCAGGAGGCGGTAGAACATCTTCGCCATGGACTTGGCGGTTTCTGCGCGGAGCAGGAAGACCCCGCGGGTGAAGTGCTTGTAATGGAACAGTTGGGCGTCGCGGACCGAATCGATGAAAGAGATGTTGCCGGCGAGACTCTCGGGGACCTCTCCCCCGTTCAGGGCGATGTTATGCAGCAGGCGTCCGGCGATGCGTTCCAGGGGCATGTACCCTTTCGGACAGGCCTGGAAATGGGCATGGCCGGGAACGGTGGTACCGCTGTAGGGGCTGTTGTAGAAGATGACGTAGTCCGGGAACTGCACCGCGAGGTCCAGCATGTCGGGATAGCGGTGCCAGATGGTCTGGGGGACATGGATGTCGCGCGTGATCACGAGGTGGTTCGGGAAGATGGGCGCCCGGTTCACCAGCACGCGGTATCTGCGTCCCTTCCGCCCCTCGAAAGGCAGGAAGTGCTGGTGTTCGAGATAGTTTTCCTCGCACAGCGGACAGCCGTGGTCGATGATGGGCATCCGCCCGGGATTGGACTGGAGGGTGACGAGGATTCCGCCGATGGTCATCTGGCGGGTCTGGGCGCTCTTCAGGGCGCGGTATTTCGCCGCCACGGAAGGCCAGACCGACAACTGGTCGTGGACAAATTTGTCGATGTCGATTGCCATAACTTCGTAAAGTTAGGCATTTTTCGGGGTAAATCCTACAGGAGCGCGAGCAGCAGACCCTGAATCCGGGCATATTCCGCCTCGAAGTTCGGAGTCAGGAGGTTTTTCCCGATGGCGGCGGTCAGTTCCGCCTGCGTCCACCATCGGCCTTCGGTTACCTCGTCGTTCTCCGGTGCCAGGTAGGGATGGCCGACGAAGGCATAGACGAACACGAATTCCCGGTCCCGTTCCGTCTCCCAGACATTCGTCTGAAGGAAAACCGGATTGAACTCCGTCAGGCCCAGTTCCTCGGCGGCTTCCCGGTACAGGGCCTCCTCCGCCAGTTCCCCGTAGGTGACGTGCCCGCCGACCGCCGTATCCCAGTAGCCCGGCAGGAGGTCCTTTTCCATCGACCGTTTCTGCAGGTAAACCCGGCCCAGACGGTCCACCAGGTGGAGATGCACCACCGGATGGAGCGGCTTGGCGCCGCTGTGGCACCACGCACGGGTCGCCTGGCCATAGACCAGGCCGCTCGGCTCGATGAGCGGCAGCATCTCTTCCGACGAGACGGCCGGGAGACCGGGCGAATCCACCGTCGGACGGGGATACACCGGCGCGGGTTCCAGGGGATAGACCAGTTCGATCATCAGGCGAAGGAGATGAGGATGAGCAGTTGGGCGACCAGCACGCGCATGAACATGGAAAGCGGATAGACGGTCGCGTAATTGACGGAAGTATAGTCACTGCCGTACATGCCCTGCGCGAACGCCAATGCCGGCGGATTGCAGCAGGAACCCGAGATGAGGCCGCAGATCTGGTAGAAGTTCAGACGGGCGAACACGCGGGCGATGACGAAGGTGAGGCTCACCGGGATCAGCGTGATCAGGGCGCCGTACAGGATCCACCAGTAGCCGCCGTTCACGATGGAACTGACGAAATTCTCGCCGGCGCCGAGACCCACGGCGGCGAGGAACAGCGAAATGCCGATCTCGCGGATCATCAGGTTGGCGCTCATGGTGGTATAGGTCGTGATCTTGTATTTCGGGCCGAAATGGCCCAGGAGGATGGCGATGATGAGCGGGCCGCCGGCCAGGCCCAGTTTGATGGCCTGCGGGATGCCGGGGAAGCGGATGGGCAGGGAGCCGAAGATGATACCGACCACGATGCCCAGGAAGATGGGCACGAGGTTCGGCTTGTCCAGGGCGCCGCTGGTGTTGCCCACCTTTTCGGCCACGCGCTTGATATTCTCCTCGGCGCCGACGCAGATCAGGGCGTCCCCCATCTGAAGGTACAGTTCCGGACGGGCGACCAGTTGGACGCCGGAGCGGATGACCCGGGTGACGCTCACCTCATAGGCGCTGCGGAAATGCAGGTCCTTCAGTTTCTTGCCGGTCAGGGAGGACTTCGTGACCGTCAGGCGGCGCGTCACGAGGTGATGGTCCTTCCGGGTCCAGTCTTCCACATGCATGGGCACTTCCTGGCCGAAGAGGATACGGACCTTTTCCACTTCGTCCTGGGAGGTGACGACCAGCACCTTGTCCCCTTCGTCCAGCACCGTATCACCGGTCGGGAAGACAATCTCGTCTCCTTTCATGATGCGGGAGATGACGAAATCTCCGCCGAAATCGTGCAGGACCTCGCTCAATTTCTTGCCGAAGATGGCCGGATTCTCGACGGCCACGTGCATCCGGCGGGCCTGTCCCTCGCTGCTTTCGTGGGCTTCCAGTTCCGCCAGTTCCCGGGACGCGTCGATCTTGAAGAGATTCTTGCCGAAAAGCAGGACCAGGATGACGCCGATGACGCCGATCGGATAGGCGACGGCATAGCCGGAAGCCAGTTCGGAAGCGGCCCTGGAGGCCTCCGCCGGGTTGATTCCACTGGAGGCGGCCACATCGACCAGCGTCTGCTGGGCGGCACCGAGGCCGGGGGTGTTGGTCACCGCGCCGGACATCACGCCCACCATGGTCTTGAGGTCCTCTCCAGCAACGGCGGAAATGGTCCAGGTGACGGCGACGGCCAGCAGGACATTCATGATGGCGAGCAGGTTCATCTTCACGCCGCCGGAGCGGAGGGAATGGAAAAAGCCGGGGCCCACCTGCAGGCCGATGGAGAAGACGAACAGGATGAGTCCGAACTCCTTGACGAAATGGAGGATCTCCGGGTCGGCCCGGAATCCGAAATGGCTCACGAGGATGCCCACGAACAGGATCCAGGTGGAGCCGAGCGAGACGCCCTTGAGTTTGAAACGTCCCAGATAGATGCCGATTGCGATGACGAATGCGAGCAGGAGGATCGTATGGGCGATACCCTGACCGAAAAACAGTTCTTTCATAGCCTAGAAAACCATCTTGACGCAGAAGGCGGATTTACCGTCCACGCGTCCTTCCACATAAAAGACCGGCGCCCCGTCCTCTTCCGTCTGCAGCCGGAACAGCCGGACAACGGTGCCGGGCGTCGTCTCTTTGTTGAAATTGATGAAGAGATCCTTGACGCGGCGGCCGGAAACGGTCTCATAGTCAAGGCAGTCCATCGCCCACACCATGTAGCGGGCATTGTTCGTATGGCCGATGATGTCCACGTCGGAATACACGACCTTGTGCTCGCCGGCGGGCTCGGCCTCGACCCCGCGGGGCATCGCCACCTTCGGGGCGCGTTCGGCGATCGCGTCGTCCACGCCGCCTTCGAGATTCAGCAGGTCCTGCAGTTCCTCGGGACGGACGAGCCGGCGCGTCCGCTCGTCGATGACCACCCAGGAACTGGTGCCGGTCACGAGGCATTTCCCATCGGCTCCCTGCAGATAGAAATCACGGAGGTAGAACAGGCCGTCCGCCCCCTTGTGCCAGGTATAGAGCCGGACATCATCCCGCCACCTGGGCAGGTCCGCAAAATGGAAATGCATCCGGGACAGCACCCAGGCCGTGTGGTGGACATGCAGGTCGTCATAGCCGAAACCCAGCGCCTGGGCGGCCCAATAGGCGATTTCCTGGGCCATATCCATGAATGCGGCCGGCTTCAGGTAGCACGAAGCGTCCGTGTGGTAGCACGGGACACAGATATCCTGGCAAAACTTGTAACCTTCTCTTCTGACTTCGCTCATACGTACACTAATAACGGAGAATCCGAAGATCTTCCCTGGAATACAGCAGCGGATCCATCAGGCCCGGAGCGATGCGGCTCAGCAGGACGATTACCAGCAGCAGCGCCAGCAGCCCTCCCAGCACGATCAGTGCCACCCTGACCCACTTGCGCGACCAGATCTCCCGCACGGGCATCGGTACGGTCCCATGGACCGGTTCGGGAATCTGATCCGGCTCATGAGCCGGTTCCTTCCCTTCAACCTTGACTTCCTCTACGTCATTCCCAACCTGAACGGACTCCGGTTCCGGTTCCGCAATGAGTTCCGCCAGCCCGGCGACGGCGGTCGCCACCTCTTCCGGCGTCTCGACATGCGTCTTCAACGACAGCGGCTCCAGGCCCAGCCCCTCCGGGTAGATGTCCAGGTCCTCATCGGCCACGAAGAAGAAATGGTTCTCACGCGTGGCGCGGAGACGTCCGAGGCCCGGGAAGACCACGGTCTTCTTCACCTTCAGGACATCCTTCATATCGGCCAGGAACTCCGTCAGGATGCGCGCAGCCATTTCCGCGTCCACTTCCTCATTGTCGCGGGCGTACAGGTCCACGAGGAAAGTATCGCTTCCCTGCTTGGGGGAAAAATATAACCGGCGGTAAGGCGGATTGATCGTATAACCCTTGTCGGAGAAGGTGGAAGGCATCATTTCGGCCACGAAGCAGCCGACCCCCGGAAGGGTTACGGAGTCATGGTCCAGGATGGCTTCCTTCACCATTTTTGCAAGCAGGTCGATATCCATCGTCGGTCAGTTTCAGATTCGTCCTGCAAAGATAGTGAAAAAAACCGCAAAAAAGTTTGGAGTTTCAGAAAAAGGTTGTACCTTTGCAATCCCGAAACAACAACAGGGCATCCGCAAGGATGAAAACATTCCTCAGTAGCTCAGTTGGTTAGAGCATCTGACTGTTAATCAGAGGGTCCTAGGTTCAAGTCCTAGCTGGGGAGCCATCCGAAAGCACCGACAGAAATGCCGGTGCTTTTTTTGTGTTTCGGGCTCCGTGCGAAATAAAATCGTAGCGCAACGATTTTTTATAACAAAATCTACGAAAAAATTTCGTAGTTAAAAAATAATCCCTATATTTGCCCTTGGACACAAACGATACGCACTATGAAACAGAAACTTACGGCCAAGGAAGAGGAAATCATGAACATCTTCTGGCAGAAGGGCGAACTGTGCATCCGGGAATTGGTCGATTCCTTCGAGGAACCCAAACCGGGCTATACCACCGTTTCCAAGCAGGTTGGCGTCCTGGAGGAGAAGAAATTCCTCCAGCGGCGGCCGATTGCCAATACCTTCCTCTATAAACCGGCCATCAGCGAACGCGAGTATCACGGTATCACCATCGGGGATGTCGTGGACAAGTACTACGGCAAGTCCTACTCCAACCTGGTCCTTCATTTCGTGGAGGACAAGAAGATGGACCTGGATGAACTCAAGGAAATCATCGACCTGATAGAGCGCAACGACAAATAGGAAGTTACTCATGTTGAACTTTTTCATATACGAAGCCAAGGTGGCGCTGCTCCTGGCGGTGTTCTACATCTGCTACCGGGTACTGCTCAGCCATGAGACCTTCCATCGGTTGAACCGTATCGTCCTGACCGGCAGTGTAATCGTGTCTTTCCTCCTGCCATTTTGCGTTTTGACCGTCCATCGGACTGTGATGGTACCCGCCGGTGTGGCCGTCCCCGACATGCCTTCCGAGCCTATACCGTCGGTTCTGCCACAGGACCCGCAGGATCTGACGGCGTTTGCGGCGGAAACTGCCGCAAACGCTCCGCAAGGCGGATGGCTGCTGACCTTACTGGCCTTCATCTATTTCGCCGGAGTCGCGTTTTGTCTCGCCAGGATCGTCGTAGAACTGATGCAGGTATTCCGGATTATCCGTTCCGGGGAGATTCTTCCGCAGCAGGATGGCCTGTCCCTGGTCGTTATCGACCGGGACCTGGCTCCCTTCAGTTGGATGAGATGGATCGTTCTCTCGCGGGAGGACTATGAAAGCGGAAACAGACATATCCGGGAACACGAGCGTGCGCACATAGCCCTGGGGCATGCCCGCGACCTGCTCTTCATGAACGTCCTGTCCGCGATGCAGTGGTTCAACCCGGTCATGCGGATGCTGAAGGAAGACCTGCGCGCCATCTATGAGTATGAGGCGGACGATGCCGTGCTGCGCGGAGGCGCAAACATCAGGGAATATCAATACTCGCTTATAAGAAAAGCTGTCAGTGCGAGCGGCTACTCCATCACCAACAGCTTTAATCACAGTATCCTTAAAAACCGTATTACTATGATGTCAAAACAAAAAAGTGTGACAGCACGGGGGCTGAGAGCCCTCTATGTCCTCCCGCTCATCGCAGCGGCCCTGGCCTGCAATTCGCGGTCCGTCACTGACTACAAAGTTAGTGAAAATTCTCAAACAAGAGGCAGTGAGATGGCTTCCCCTCCCCTGGAGGAAATCAATCTCCTCGTCTCGCAGGCCGGAGACCACGTCGAATACGCGGTCAATGGTGCCAAAACCAGCCTGGAGACCCTCGGCGAGAAAGTCCTTGAAGCGCAGGGCGAAGGGTTCGCCTATGTGAGCATTATCGGTGATCCGGGGTTGAATTCCGGAACCATCCAGCAAGTAAAGGATGAACTCCGGAAAGTCAATTTCCTGCGGGTCCAATATGTATGCGGACCGAATGTGAGTGTCCAAAGGAAACTCGAGCGGACCGAAGCCAAGACAGAACTGGCTGATTTACCCGAGGTCTCCAAGGTGGATGATATCCAGGTCCGTCTGAATGAAAACGACAAACTGTTGTATATCCGGGGGCGTGGAATGAAAGACTCGCAAGTGATCAACCAGAAAGACCTGTTCGCGCTGGCCAAGGGGGATGTTGAGAAGAACCATGGCATCCGGTTCTTTTTCATCATCGATGACAACTCCTCGTACGGAGCCTATTCGGCTGCCGTCCAGTCCGTCTATCAGGCATTCATCTCCACTCGGGAGGATCTGGCCCAGAAAACCTATGGAAAACCGTTCGACGACTTGGAAGAAGCGCAGCAAGATGCGCTGCGGGAACAATGTAACGTAAAAATCACCGAGATAAGCAAATAGAAACAAAAAGCGGACAAACCGACGTGGTTTGTCCGCTTTTTCGATCGTGGCGGGAACGAGCCTCCTTATTCGATATTCTTCCGAAGGTACATCCAGTTTTCCATCTGGCTGACGCCGGGCTTGGGGCCGGTGAACATCGTGGCGGCCTCCGCGTCACCCTTGAGCCACCAGTTGAGCCAGGCGGTGGCCACCTTCGCATAGTCGCCGCCGAAGGGCTGCATATAGGTGCCGCCGTGGCCGATGCCGTCCAGGCTGGCCAGGAAGGCGGGCATCGCGCCCTGGAGTTGCTTGAAGTCGTCCAGGCCGTTCTCCCAGGCGATGTCGGTCGTGCCACCCAGGATCCAGATCACGGACTTTTGCTTCATCTTGTTCAGGCTGGCCTTATCCTCGCCGCCGTTGAAGAAGCCGCTGTTCATGACCAGGATGGTCTTGATGCGGGCATCGTCCGACATATGGAGCGCCTGCAGGCCGCCGCAGGACATACCGGCCGCGGCGATGTTGTCGATGTCCAGTTTTCCGTAATAGGGGCTGCCTGGGTCGGCGTTCTGGGCGATGGCCCACTCGAGCGCCTGCTTCAGGCCGGCCGGATCGCCCATCGACATGCCACCGGGCATCTGCGGCATCCCGCCGCCG
>JAFXMA010000163.1 GCA_017530725.1 Bacteroidales bacterium | reverse complement strand
TCCGTCCGTGTTCAATCCGGACACCTACGTGAAGGAACTGGTGCGCCAGGGCAAGTCCCTGGAGGACGCCCGCGAAGGCGGCTGCTCCGGCTGTATCGAGGTGGGCGCCTTCGGCAAGGAGGCGTACCTGCTGACGGGTTACCTGAACACGCCGAAGATCCTGGAAATCAAGCTGAACAACGGTGTGGACCCGGAAACGGGCAAGAAGATCGGCCTGGAGACCGGCGACCCGCGCGGCTTCAAGACCTTCGAGGAACTGTACGACGCCTGGCACCGGCAGATGGTGTATTTCGTGAACCTGAAACTCGCGGTGAACAACTACATCGAGCGGATGTTCTCCCTGTACGCCCCCGCCACCTTCCTGAGCCTGTACATCGAGGATTGCATCGACAAGGGCAAGGACTACTACAGCGGCGGTGCGCGGTACAACACCACCTACATCCAGTGCACGGGCCTCGGTACCATCACGGACTGCTTCACCACCCTGAAGAAACATGTGTTCGAGACCGGCCGGTACACGATGGACCAGATGCTCGCGGCGGTGGCCGCAGACTGGAAGGGCCTCGAGCCGATGCGCCTGTACATCCGCAACCACACCCCGTTCTTCGGCAATGACGACGCCTATGCTGATGATATCGCGGTGCGCGTGTACGACGACCTCGTGAAGGCCATCGAAGGCCGGCCCAACACCCGTGGCGGCAAGACGCAGTTGAACATGCTCTCCACCACCTGCCACAACTATTTCGGCCAGGTGTGCGGCGCCTCGGTGAACGGCCGCTTCGCGCATTTCGCCATCTCCGACGGCACCTCGCCGGCCCACGGCTCCGACACGAAGGGCCCCACCTGCGTCGTGCGTTCCCTGGGCAAGTTGGACCAGACCAAGAGCGGCGGCACCCTGCTGAACGTCCGCTTCATCCCGGCCCTCCTGAAGACCGATGCGGAAGTGGCCAAACTCGGCCACCTCATCCGCGAGTACTTCAAGTTGGGCGGACATCATATCCGGTTCAACATCGTGGATACGGAAACCCTCTGCGACGCGCAGAAGAATCCGGACGACTACCGGGACCTCCTGGTCCGCGTCGCCGGCTACTCCGACTACTTTAACGACATGACCGCCCAACTCCAGAACGAGATCATCGCCCGTACGGAGAACGACGACCTGTAAAGGTACCGGATGGCGCTCATCTTCGACATCAAGCGGTACGCACTGCACGACGGACCCGGAATCCGGACAACCCTTTTCCTGAAGGGCTGTCCGCTCCGGTGCGTCTGGTGCCACAATCCCGAGAGTTGGAGCGCCGCCCCCCAGAAACTCTACAAGAAAAGCAAGTGCATCGGGTGTGGCAGTTGCGTCGCGGCCTGTCCGCAGGAGGCGATCGAACTCACGCCCGACGGCATCGTACCCACGGCGAATCCTTGCCTCCAGTGCGGGAAATGCGCGGAGGAATGCCCCGCAACCGCCCTGGAAATGAGTGGCCGGGCCTGGCCGATGGATGCGCTGATGGCGGAAGTGGAGAAGGAGCGCGGCGTGATGGAGGACAGTGGCGGCGGCGTCACCCTGTGTGGCGGCGAGCCGCTGATGGACCCGGATTATGCCCTGGAACTGCTCCGGGAACTGGGCCGGCGGGGCTTCCACCGGACGGTGGACACGACCCTGTTCGTCCGTCCCGAAGTCGTCGCCGAGGTTGCGAAAGAATGCGAACTGTTCCTCGTGGATCTGAAGACGATGGACTCCGAGGTGCACCGCCAATACACCGGCGTTCCGAATGAACGCATCCTGGACAACATCCGCCTGCTTTCCGGCCTGGGCGCCCGGTTCTTCATCCGGATTCCGCTCATCCGGGAGGTGAATGCCGGCCGGGACAATCTGGAGGCGACCGCCCGTTTCCTCTCGGCGCTGCCCACGCCGCCGGAGGAGGTGGACCTGCTGCCTTATCACGATATCGGCAAAGGAAAGCACGAACGGATGTGGTCCGTGTACAATCCGTTCGGCTACGCCTTTACGGCCCCGTCCAAGGAGGAACAGGAGGCCGCGGCGGACCTTTTCCGCGCTTATGGCATCACTACCCGCATCGGTGGCTAAAACACGTTGATTATGAAGAAATTACTCCTTCTTGCGGCGATTTTCGCCGGGCCCGTCCTGTGGGCTCAGCGAACGGTCACCCTGGACGATTTCCTGAACGGCGAACGCGTAAGCGGCGTCGCCCTGTCTCCCAAGGGGACCTATGTCCTGGAGCATTTTACCGTCACGGACGGGCCGAAAACCCAGCGGCACAGCCTTGTGAAGCGTCTTTCGGACGGGGCGCAGGTGGCGAGGTATGACTCCGTCCGCGTGGAGTGGATGCCCCGGACAGAGGCGCTCCTCCTGCATCAGGGGGACTCGCTCGTACGCATCGACCCGGTCACGGACGCCCGCACGGTCCTGGCCCGGAACCTTCCGAAACGCAGCCGCATCACGATGGCTCCGACGGAGGATTACCTGGTCCTCTCCCGCACGAAGGAAGGCCCCAGGGAGGATCCGGACGTGTTCCGCATCCTGGAACCGGACGACCGGCAGCCGGGTTGGCGCGACCGCACCTATCTCGTCCGGTGGGACCTGGCTACGGGAGACACGCTCGTGCTGGCCAAAGGCCGCTATTCCAGCCACTTGGACGACATTTCCGCCGACGGTCGGAAACTCCTCGTTTCCAGCCCCCGTTCGCGCCTGGAGAAGCGCCCCACCACCGTGGAGGCGGTCCTCGTCATGGACGCGGTGACCGGTAAGGCCGATACCCTCCTGCGCGACGCCCCCTTCCTGGAGTCCAAGTGCTTCTCGCCCGACGGGAAGGAACTGCTTGTGCGCGCTTCGCCGGAGGCGTTCGACCGCATCGGCGAGCATATCAAGCCCGGGCAGACCTCCAGCATGATCTTCCAGGTCCTGTACAAGGTGGATGTCGCCACCGGAAAGGTCACCCCGCTCACGGACCGCATCCCCCAGTCGGTCCATGAGTTCGAATGGTCCAAGGACGACGGCCAGGTCTATTTCATGGCCGAAGACCGGGATTACCAGGCGCTGTTCAAACTCAATCCCAGGACGGCGAAGGTGGAGAAACTGGACATGAAGGAAGAGATGGTCACCGGCTTCGACGTGAAGGCCGGAAAGGTCGCCTATGTGGGCGAGGGCGTCTCCAATTCCATGCGCTGCTGGCTCCTGGAAAAGGGCCGCAGCACCTTGCTGGAGGACAGTTCCCAGAAACTCCTCGAGGGGATCGAACTGGGCGAGGTCCATGACTGGAATTACCAGCACAGCCGCGGAGAGACCATCTACGGCCGCTATTACCTCCCGCCGCACTTCGACCCGTCCAAGAAGTATCCGATGATCGTGAACTACTACGGCGGCTGCTCTCCGACGGGGCGCAACTTCGAGAGCCGCTATCCGCACCACCTGTATGCCGCCAGGGGCTATGTGGTGTATATCGTCCAGCCTTCCGGCGCGACGGGTTTCGGGCAGGAATTCGCCGCCCGCCATGTCAACACGTGGGGCGAAGGGGGAGCGGAGGACATCATCGAAGGCGTGGAGAAATTCTGCGCCGAACATCCCTTCGTGGACAAAGGCCGCATCGGCTGCATCGGCGCCTCCTTCGGCGGCTTCATGTCGCAGTATCTCGTGATGAAGACGGACCTCTTCGCGGCGGCCATCAGCCACGCGGGCATCTCCGACATCACCAGTTACTGGGGCGAGGGTTACTGGGGCTACTCCTACTGCGAGGTCTCCACGGCGAACAACTACCCGTGGCAGGCGAAAGCGCAGGAGATGATCCTCAGCCAGAGCCCCCTGTTCAATGCCGACAAGGTCAATACCCCCATCCTCTTCCTCCACGGCATGGCCGACACGAACGTCCCCGTGGGCGAGAGCATCCAGATGTTCACGGCCCTGAAACTCCTCGGGAAGGAAACCGCCTTCGTGGCCGTGAAGGACCAGGACCACCACATCCTGGACTATGCCAAGCGCCAGAAATGGCAGAAGACCATCTTCGCCTGGTTCGCGAAGTATCTCAAGGACGATCCGTCCCTCTGGGACGAGATGTACCCCCCCGTAGAACTGTAAATCCGCCTGACTATGAAACGATTGCTGCTATGGGCGGCCCTGCCGCTCCTGCTCCTGTCCTGCACCGAGAAGATCCACGACCCGGGAAAGGACAACAAGGGACCCGTGGACGGGGACCAGTTGGTCGCCGTACAGGGTTTCTACACCCTCGAGCACGAGGGGTTCAAGTTCAAGATCCGGGAAGAGGAATACAACACGCCGGTGGCCCAGTCCGCCATCGCCCTCCTGAAGGAGAATTTCGAGGAAATCAACAAACTCCTTCCCAAGTACGCGCTGGACGTGATGCACAAGAATCCCATCTGGATGGAGCGTGACCTGACCGACGGCGCCGCCTGGTACCATACGTCCAAGGAATGGCTGGAATCGCAGGGATACATGACCGAGAAATGGCACTGCGTGGAACTGTGCAATTTCGTCCACTATGTCAGTTGGACCAGGCAGAACCAGCCCTACATGGTCCTGCACGAACTCTGCCACCTCTATCACGACCTGGCGCTCCCCGGCGGTTTCGAGAATCCCGACGTGAAGGCGGCCTACAACCATGCGATGGCAGAGGGCCTGTACGTGAACACGGCCTATCGGCTGGACAAGAACACGGTCATCGACCATTACGACGACTACTATCACGCCAAGGTGTACGCGACGACCAACCAGATGGAGTATTTCTCCGAGATCTGCGAAGCCTACTGGGGCGAGAACGACTACTTCCCCTTCAATTACGAGGACCTCAAAGCCTACGATCCGCAGGGTTTCGCCCTGATGGAGAAGGTCTGGGGAAAACGCGACAAGTAATTCCTTATTCAATAAACCCTTAAAACCACCAGCCAATGAAAAGGATGAAAATCTTATTCACTGCCCTGGCATGCCTGCTGGCCACCCTGGCCGCGACCGCGCAGAACATCGAAGTGCGGGGAACGGTGAAGGATGCGGCGGGTAATCCGGTGGTCGGCGCGGGCATCGTGCTCCGCGGCAACTCCCGGGTGTATGCCATGAGCGATGCGGCGGGCGCGTTCCGGATTTCGGTCCCTTCCGACGGGACCCTCTCCGTCACGTGCCTGGGCTATCAGGAACAGACCGTCCCCGTCAGCGGGAGGAGGGTCATCGACATCGTCCTCACGGATGACGCGGAGATGCTCGACGAGACCATCGTCGTGGCCTACGGTACGGCATCCAAGGCCTCTTTCACGGGATCGGCCACGGTCGTCAAGAAGGAGGACATCCAGAAGATTTCGACCTCCAACGTCACCCAGGCCCTCCAGGGCCTCAGCGCGGGTGTCCAGGTAATCAACTCCAGCGGCCAGCCGGGTGACGGCGGATCCATCAACATCCGCGGTATCGGCTCCATGAATGCATCCAGTTCTCCGCTGTATGTGGTGGACGGCGTCGCCTACTCGGGCTACATCAACGCCATCGCCCCGAGCGATATCGAGTCGATGACCGTCCTCAAGGACGCGGCCGCGACCTCCCTGTACGGCTCCCGCGCCGCGAACGGCGTCATCGTGATCACCACGAAGAAGGGCCAGAGCGAGGATGGCCGGATTTCCTTCCGGTCGAATGTGGGCTTCGCCTCCCTCGCCGTTCCGCTGCCCCGCCAACTCAAGCCTACCGAGTATGCGTGGATGGCCTGGCAGGCCCTGTACGGCGCAGCAATCGACGGCGGAAACACCCCGGAGGAAGCCGGTGCCCTCGCGGCGAACAACCTCGCCAACGAACTCAAAATCAATCCTTGGAATACGCGGAACATCATCGATGCCAGCGGCAAACTGCTGGTTTCGGACGACGACCTCCTCTGGTACGGCGACTGGCGCGGCGAGATGCTCAAGGTCCGTCCCCGGCAGGAGTACAATGTGGACCTGAGCGGCCGCAAGGGGGATACGAACTACTATTTCTCCGGCGGTTACCTCAATGACAAGGGTATCTTCACGACCCAGCAGTTCGAGCGTATCTCCGGACGTGTCAATGTTTCCACGAAGGTCAAGAAGTGGCTGGAAGTGGGCACGAACACCTCCTTCTCGCACTCGCTGACCGATGCCCCCGCGGGCGACTCCGTGGTATGGTTCCTCCGTACGGTCCCCTCCACCTTCAATATCTGGCAGTATGACTATACGAAGGGCGGCTACGCCACCGATGCGAACGGCGACTACATCTACGAGTACGGCTCCGACCGTCCGAACTGGTCCGGCTGGAACATGCTGGCCGATGCGGCGTACAACAAGTATGTCACGAAGGTGGACCAGATCTCCACGCGCAACTTCGGAGAGATTACGTTCTTCCCTGGACTGACCTTCAAGAGCACGGTCTCCATCGACTACTACATCACCAAGTACGACGGCTATGGCAGCGCCGAGCACGGCTATTCCGCCGGTGAAGGCGGCAACGCCCAGAAGTCCTACGACCGCAACGTCGCCACCACCTGGACGAACATCCTGGCCTTCAACAAGGAGTTCGGCCAGCACAACGTGGGCGTGATGCTGGGCCAGGAGAGTTTCAGCCGCAACGTGGCGGGCCTTTCCGCCGGCCGCAAGGGCTTCCCGTTCGGCGGCCTGTACGAACTGAGTTCCGCCGCCGAGCCGGACTACTCCACCTCCTATGTCGATAACTACCGGCTCCTGTCCTTCTTCAGCCGCGTGGAATATGACTATGCCGACAAGTATTATGTTTCCGGCTCCTTCCGTACCGACGGTTCCTCCAAGTTCTCGCCCGTCTCCCGCTGGGGTACCTTCTGGTCCGCCGGCGCGTCCTGGCGCATCAACAACGAGGATTTCCTGCGGGGCGTGACCTGGATCGACAACCTCAAGTTGAAGGCCAGTTACGGCGCGGTGGGTAACGACAACCTGTCTTCCTGGTACTGCTACCAGGGCCTGTACGCCGCCGGCTACAACGACCTCTCGAACGCGGGCGTCGTCATTTCCCGTCTCCCGAACGAGACCCTCAAGTGGGAGACCAACCTGCAGTTCAACACCGGTATCGACTTCGCCTTCTTCCGCCGTCTGACCGGTTCCTTCGAGTACTTCGACCGCAAGTCGAAGGACCTCCTGTTCACCATGCCGATGGCCCTCTCCACCGGATTCTCCGGCATCGACCGCAACATCGGCGACGTGAAGAACTACGGCGTGGAACTCACCTCGACTGGGCCGTCGTGAACCGGGACAATTTCCGCTGGAACATGAACTTCAACGCCACCCACTACCGCAACGTCATCACCTCCCTGCCGCAGCAGGAGATGAACGCGGGCGTGTTCAAGTGGCGCGAGGGCCGGAGCCGCTACGACTACTGGGGCCCGGAATACGCCGGCGTGAACCCCGCCAACGGTAACGACCAGTTCTGGATGAACCTCTACGACAACGATGCCGACGGCAACCGCGTGGTCGTGGACCGTGTCCTGACGGAAAGCACCTCCGACATCTCCGGCGACGAGCAGAAGAAGTATCTCGGCAGTTCGATCCCGGATGTGTTCGGCGGCTTCACCAACACCTTCCAGATCGGCGGCGTGGACCTCTCCGTGATGCTCTACTACAGCATCGGCGGCCTGATGTACGATACCGACTACTCCCAGATGGCGGCCTACCGCCAGGGCTTCCAACTTCATCCCGACCTGCTGAATGCCTGGACCCCGCAGAACACGGGCTCCGGCATCCCGCGGATCAACCGCAACACGGTGGACGTGTTCTCGACCAAGTACCTGTTTGACAACACCTTCCTCCGCCTGCGCAACGTGACGCTGGGCTACACCTTCCCGAAGCGCTGGATGAACAGGGTGGGCATCGACGTGCTCCGCCTCTACGTCCAGGGCGACAACCTCCTGACCTTCGGCAGCGCGGTCAAGCGCGGCACCGATCCCGAACAGAGCGTATCCGGTACCACCGGCAACCGCTTCCCGAACACCAAGAACGTCAGTTTCGGCGTCCAGATTACTTTATAGGAGGACACAAGCATGAAAAAGACATTGATTGCGGCCCTTGCGGCCATCGCCACGCTCTCCTTCGTCTCCTGCCAGGATTTCCTGGAGACCAACCCGACGAGTTCCGTCTCCGACAACCAGGTATTCACGTCCATCCAGGGCGCCAACGCGGCCCTGAACGGCTGCTACAACCTGCTGCACTTCAACGACGAGAACTACGGCCGCGGAGACGTCACCGGCTACATCAGCCAGATCTGCACCTTCGACACCACCGGCGAGGACATCATCGTCAACGGCGGCTGGTACGGCTATGACTACAACTTCTGGGGTCACCAGCGGGGCGACATCTTCAAGACCTACACCCTCTGGAACTACTACTACGTGCTGATCAACAACTTGAACAGCGTCATCAAGTTCACGCCCGAGATCGAGGGAGCCTCCCAGGCCGACGTGAACGAGGTCGTCGGACAGGCCCTCGTGATGCGCGGCTGGTCCTACTTCATGCTGGCCCAGTTGTTCCAGCACACGTACCAGTTGTCCTCCCCGAAGAACATGCCGGGCGTTCCCATCTACACCGAGCCTACCACGGATGAGACCGAAGGCAAACCCCGCGGGACCATCAACGATACCTACAAGCAGGTCCTCGATGACCTGACGGCGGCCGAGACGATGCTCGCCGGCTACAACCGGCTCGCCAAGAACCATGTGGACCAGTCCGTGTGCCAGGGTATCCTCGCCCGCGTTTACCTCGTGATGCAGAACTGGAGCAAGGCGGCCGAGTATGCGGCCAAGGCCCGCTCCTCCTATCCGCTCACGACCAACGAGCAGTGGAATGCCGGCTTCAACGATATCACCACCCCGTCCTGGATGTGGGGCCTGATGCAGGACAAGGAGAACAAACTCTACGGCAACGGCGACTACAGCCCGTTCGCCCTCTGGGCCAACTGGGTCACCCGCAACGGCGGCGACCTGTGGTCCTTCAACTGCTGGTTCCTCCCGGACGCCTTCGTCGCCCTGTTCGAGGACGGTGACATCCGCCGCCAGCAGATGTTCTTCCGTTCCGACATGGGCAACGGCCTCTGGTGCTCGCGCAAGTTCTATGACAACCTGGACCTGACCGGATCGTTCGTGTACATGCGGGCGGATGAGATGCTCCTCATCGAAGCGGAAGCCAAGGCCCGCGGCGGCGACCAGCCGGGCGCCCTTGCACTGCTGAACCAACTGCAGTCCATGCGGGGTGAGACCCCTTCCACCAAGACCGGTGACGCCCTCGTGGAGGACATCCTCCTGGAGCGCCGCAAGGAACTCTACGGCGAGGGCTTCGGCTGGCTGGACATCATCCGGAACTGCAAGCCCCTCGTGCGGGAAGGCAACCACGCCGACTACAGCGGCCATACGCCCATCCCCGCCAAGTCCTGGACCTTCGTGTATCAGATCCCGCAGAGCGAGATCCTGAACAACCC
>JAFXMA010000162.1 GCA_017530725.1 Bacteroidales bacterium | reverse complement strand
CCCAGTGAGATTTCCGAGGTGCTGCTCAGTCAGTTACGGGATATCAAGAGCGATCTCCAGTTCGAGGAGATCGGCAAAGTCCTGCAGGTCAGCGACGGTGTCGTCCGCATCTACGGACTGGACCACGCCGAGGCCGGCGAACTGCTGGACTGCGGCAACGGCGTGATGGCCGTTGTGATGAACCTGGAGCCCGACAACGTGGGCGCCGTCCTGATGGGTCCGACGGACCTCCTGAAGGAAGGGGCCGTCGTCCGGCGCACCCGCCGCATCGCCTCCATCCCGGTGGGCGAGGCGCTGGTGGGCCGCGTCGTGGACCCGCTCGGCAATCCGCTGGACGGCCTGGGCAATATCGGCGGGGAAAAGGTCGATATGCCCCTGGAGCGCAAGGCTCCGGGCGTCATCTTCCGCCAGCCGGTGAGCGAACCGCTGCAGACGGGCCTCAAGGCCATCGACGCGATGATCCCGATCGGCCGCGGCCAACGCGAACTCATCATCGGCGACCGCCAGACCGGCAAGACCGCCCTCGCCATCGACACGATCATCAACCAGCGGGACAACTTCCTCAAGGGAGACCCGGTCTATTGCATCTACGTGGCCGTGGGCCAGAAGGGCTCCACCGTCGCCAGCATCGTCAAGACGCTCCGCGACTACGGCGCGATGGACTATACCATCGTCGTCGCCGCCACCGCCGCGGACCCGGCCGCCCTGCAGTACTATGCGCCTTTCGCCGGTGCGGCCATCGGCGAGTACTTCCGCGACACGGGCCGCCACGCCCTGGTCGTGTATGACGACCTCTCCAAGCAGGCCGTCGCCTACCGCGAGGTGTCCCTGATCCTCCGCCGCCCTTCCGGCCGCGAGGCTTACCCGGGCGACATCTTCTACCTGCATTCCCGGCTGCTCGAGCGCGCCGCGAAGATCATCGGCCAGCAGGAGGTCGCCGAGCAGATGAACGACCTGCCCGATGCCTTGAAGGGCAAGGTCCGCGGCGGCGGTTCCCTGACCGCCCTCCCGATCATCGAAACGCAGGCCGGCGACGTATCGGCCTATATCCCGACGAACGTCATCTCCATCACCGACGGCCAGATCTACCTGGAGTCCGGCCTGTTCAACCAGGGCATCCGTCCGGCGATCAACGTGGGAATCAGCGTCTCCCGTGTGGGCGGCAGCGCCCAGGTGAAGTCCATGAAGAAGGTCGCGGGTACCCTCAAGATCGACCAGGCCCAGTACGCCGAACTCGAGGCCTTCTCCAAGTTCTCGTCCGACATGGACAAGGTCACGGCGATGGCCCTGGACAAGGGACGCAAGAACAACCAACTCCTCATCCAGCCCCAGTACAGCCCGATGCCCGTGGGCGAGCAGATCGCCGTCCTGTACTGCGGCACGAACGCCCTGATGCGCGACATCCCCGTCGCCCGCGTCCGTGAGTTCCAGGACCTGTTCCTGGACCGTCTCCGCGCCCTCCACAGGGACGATGTCCTCGCACCGCTCGCCGCCGGCAAGATGTCCGATGAGATCGGTGACATCATCCGCGTCGAAGCCACGTCCATCATCGCCGGAATGCAGTAGCCCTATGCCGTCGCTGAAGGAAATCAAGGGCCGCATCGGATCGGTCCAGAGCACGCTGAAGATCACTTCCGCGATGAAACTCGTGGCCTCCGCCAAACTTCGCAAGGCCCAGCAGACCATCGAAGGCATGCGCCCCTATGAACGGAAGTTGCAGGGGATGCTGGACCATCTGGTGGCTTCCGGCGCGAAGGTGAGCGGGGCTTATACCCGCACCCCGGTTGCCGCGGAGGAAGTGGATGGCACCCCGGTCCGCCAGCGGATCGCCCTCGTCGCCTTCGCTTCCAATTCCTCCCTGTGCGGCGCCTTCAATGCCAATGTGGTCCGCCTCGCGATGGATGCGATCCACTCCTTTGGTGAGGCCGATGTCACCGTGTACAGCATCGGCCGCAAGATGGCCGACGCGATGCGGAAAGTGGGCTATCCCTCGCCGGAGAACTTCCAGAATCTGGCCGACAAGCCCGCCTATGCCCCGGCCGCCGAACTGGCGGACCGCCTGACGGAGGATTTCCTCGCCGGCCGCCTGGACCGTATCGAACTGGTGTACACCCACTTCGTCTCTTCCGGCAAGCAGGTTCCCGTCCGGGAAACCCTGCTTCCGATGGGGGAGGTCCTCCCGGGCAATCCTTCCGTCATTCCGGGCGAAGCGAAGGAATCCGACCTGGACTACATCCTCGAGCCCTCCGCTTCGGAACTGCTGGAGGACCTCCTTCCGAAGTCCCTGAAACTCAAATTCTACACCGCCCTCCTGGACAGTAACGCGTCCGAACACGCCGCCCGCACCGTGGCCATGCAGACCGCCACGGACAACGGCGAAGACCTCCTCCAGGAACTCACCCTCCAGTACAACAAATCCCGCCAGCAGAAGATCACTTCGGAAATCCTGGATCTTGCCGGCGGGAGTCAGGAGCAATAAGCCTTATTCCTGCACGCGGTCTTCTTCCGGTACGAGGGCGAGGGCGCGGTCGAAGTCATCGGCATTCACCTTGACTTCGACGGGATGCGCATAGTTGAGGCAGGGATAGGAGGAATCGGCGCCGAAGACACCGGCGGGAATGCCGTTGTCGTTCAGCATGCCGGCGAGGATTTCGGCGGGAATCCGTTCCGAAAACTTCGCGACGGTCTTGAATTTCTGGGTATCAGTCGTTTCCATGGTCGCTGAAATGATGATAGATGGCACCGGCCACTCGGACCAGGTCGCGGGAAAGTCCTTCGGCCTCCCAGCCACCCAGGACGGGGGTGAGGGTGATGGTGTCTTCCCAGAACCGGAAGGCCCGGTTCACGGGGGAGGAGAGATGGAATTTCAGGACGCCGTCCGCATCGCTTTCCAGGACATAACCGCGGGGCTTCAAGGCCTCGACGATGCCGTCACGCATCAGCGCCGGGTCGCCGTTCACGTTGATCTTCCGCTTCTGGTAGCCGAAGAAGGGATAGACGAGCGCCATCACGACGAAGATGGCGAGGATCCACCAGACCGAGGTCCAGCCATGCTGGAAGGCCACGGCCACGTCCTTGGACACCATCCCGGAAAGCATCAGGACAGCGATGATGAGCGCGAAGATGAGCGTCATCTGGATGAAGTACTTGACGGCTCTGCGAAGGTAGGTCATCTCTGAAGTCTTTGTTTGAGGGCCCGGACGAGGTAAAGCGCCCGGGCGTAGAAATCTATTTTCAGGGCGGCCCTGCGGACACCCTGGTGGGCGAGGTTCTGGGGCGTGTAGAAGCCCTGGACATCGGCAAAGCGCTGCTGGACGGCCTGCTCCTTGGACTCGATGCGCGCGTGGCAGCGATGGATGGCCTCCGTGAGTTCATCCAGCGTCTTGATTTCGCGGTAGTCAGTCATCGTCATCGTCGTTGAAGAAGAGGTTGAGGAACAGCGGGACGAACGTGTCCTTGAACAGGAGGTCGCGCTTCCGGATCAGGATCCAGAGGCCGACGCCGATCAGGACCGCTACCCCGAGGGACGCCCAGGCGTAACTGCCGATCAGTTCGCCGATGAGCATGATGAGCCCGAAGGAAAGCGCCAGGATCAGGCTCGTCGCCACGCTCAGGATGAGGATGTACCCCACCAGTTTGGAGGCGGCGACGGACAACCCCCGGGCCGTCCGGAGTTTCACGTCTTCCAGGCGGAGGTCGATGTAGTCCTTGGCTTCGCGGGAGAGGTCCTCGGCCGGCTTGGAGAAGTTGCTCATGCCTCGGGAGCCTGCTCGTCGGGAGCGGTCTCGCCGACGGATTCCTCAGCGGCCTCTTCGGCCTTCTTGAGGGCGTTCTCCAGGCGCTCCAACTGCTTGATGAGCATGTCGCGGGTGCCTTCCTTGATTTCGGCGCCCTTTTCGCGGAGGGTTTCGCGGATGTTCTTGATGGAGTCCTTGGCTTCGGCGGTCTTTGCATCGACCTTGGCGCCCAGGTCTCCGAGGTTTTCCTTGAGGTCCTCGTAGCCGTTCTCCGCGGCTTTCTTCACGCGGGCACGGGTTTTCCAGCCCTTGTCCGGCGCATAGAGGATACCGAAAGCGGCGCCTGCAGCGAGGCCCGCGAGGAGGGTGAAGAAGGATTTCGAGTTAGCCATAATCGTGTGGTTTTAAATCAGTTCGCGGATAATCTCGTCGGAGACGAAGAAGTGGTCCTCGGGAATCCGGTAACGGTCGCCCTCGCGGACCAGGGCTCCTGTCTCCATGAGCCGTCCGATGTCTTCCTTGCTGCAATTTCCATGCAAGAAGGCCGCATCGACACCTTTGTCAGTCCGGAGGGACAGCATGATGGTCTCGATGAGGGAGTCTTCGGCGGAAAGGGTTTCGGTCGTGGCGGTCCAGCGGCGGAGGTCCCTGCTGTTCCAGGAACGGGTGTTCCCCCGGAAGGAATGCGCTCCGGGGCCGATTCCGACATAAGGCCGCCGGGCCCAGTAGCCGCCGTTGTGGACGGCTTCGAAGCCCTCCTTCGCGAAGTTGGAGATCTCGTAATGGCGGTAGCCGGCGGCGGCGAGTTTGTGACAGAGCATGTCATATTGGCGCCTGCACAGGTTTTCGTCGGCCTCCCGGTAACGCCCCTCGGCCACCAGGTCCGCCAGGGTGCTTTCGCCCTCGACGGACAGTTGGTAGCAGGAGATGTGCTCGGGCCCCAGGGCGACGGCCTGGTCGATGGTATCGGCCCAGACCTCGTCCGTGAGGTGGCTGATGCCGAAGATCAGGTCCAGGCTGATGTTCTCGGCGCCGGCTTCCCGCGCCAGGCGGAAGGCTTCCTTCGCCCGGGCGGCATCGTGCCGGCGGTTCATCCAGCCGAGCATCGCGTCGTCGAAGGACTGGACACCGATGCTCAGGCGGTTCACGCCGAGGGCCAGCAGGCTTTCGACGTAGTTCCGGCCTTTCTCGACGATGTCCTCCGGGTTCACTTCCATCGTGAATTCCCGGTACGGCCCGCCGTGACCGACCTCGTCCAGGGTGAGGAGGATCCGGGTCAGAACGGAAAGGGGCAGCACCGAGGGGGTGCCGCCGCCGAAATAAAGGGTCCTGGGATCGTCGTCCATCTCCTTCGCCCGCTTGCGGATTTCCGCACAGATGCCGTCGGCGTATGCCTTGAAGCAACCCTCGGTGGCAATTTCCGAGTAGAAGTCGCAGTAGGAGCAGAACTGCTTGCAGAAAGGGACGTGGACGTAGATCATGGGATTATCGCAGCATCAGTTCGGAGCGGCCGAGGAAGGCCTTCTCCGTGTAGGCCTCGACGGTGTAGATACCCTTGCCGAGTTCGCCAACGTCCTTGATGTAGATGCTCAGTTCCACATCCTGTCCTTCGTAATCGACCTCACGGGAAGCGGAAGCGGTCAGGGTCTCGCCGCCCACGGTGAAGTCCGAAGAGGAATTGTTCAGGAGGAGGACGCCGTTCGGATCCTTGACGCGGACATACACGCGGATGGGGCCGCGCTCGGCAATCTGGTTCTCCACTAGGGAGAGGGTCGAGACGAAGTAGGTGACGCGGCTGGAACGGTCGGTCTCGCGGTCGGAGCCGTTGTAGGCCGCCAGGCGCAGGCCGCGGGCCTTCACGACGGAGCCGGCGGCCACCTGGCCGGAGAGGTTCTCCACCTGACGGGTCAGGTTCTCATTGGCCTGACGGCTCTCGGCGGCTTCCCTCCGCGCGGCGGCGGCATCGGCGGTGAGTTTCTTGTTCAGGGTGTTCAGCGAGTCGATCTGGACGATATAGCCGCGCATGATGGAACGCAGGGTGCCGAGTTCCTTCTCGTACTGGCGGATCTTCGCGCGGTTCGTAGCCTCGGTCTTGGACAGTTTGTCGATGAGGAGGGCCACCTGCTCACGGGAGGTGTCCAACTGGCTGTTGATGCTTTCGTAGTCGGAGTTCAGGGTTTCGAAGTCGCTCTGCAGGTTGAGGAGTTGCTGGGTCAGTTCGGCTTTTTCGCCCTCGAGTTCATTCACGAGGTTGCTCTTCTGGCTCCAGATCCAGGCCAGGGCGCCGCCGAGGGCCAGGGCGGCGACGGCGAGGATGATGGTCGCGGTCTTCAGTCCGCCGTTGCGGTTCTTCTTCTCACGCTCTTCGCGTTCGATTCTCTCGAGGGGGTCTTCAGTCATGATGCTTTTCGTTTTAAATATCTGCAAATATATTTATATTTGTGAAAATTGTCAATAATCATACCATGGAAAACGTCTTTGCACAGCGCGTGGAAGCCATCCGTTCCCAGATGCGGGACAATGGCTGGGACGCCGTCATCCTGACCGGCAGCGATCCGCACGCGAGCGAGTATCCGGCCCGGCGCTGGAAACAGGTGGAATGGGTGTCCGGCTTCACGGGCGAGGCTGGGGACCTCTGCATCACGCTCGACCACGCGGGCCTGTGGACCGATACGCGGTACTTCATCCAGGCGAACCGTCAACTTGCAGGGACAGGCATCGAACTGCACAAGATGCGTGTTCCGGAGCAGGTGCCCATCCCGCAGTGGCTTGCCGGCCGCGGTTTCGAGGAGCCGGTCGTTGCGGTGGACGGGCTGTGCCAGACGGTCGCCGCCGTGGCGGGCCTGAAAGCCGCGTTCGGCGGCGAGGTGCGCATCGTCTCGGCGCCCGACTTGCTTTCGCCGCTGTGGACGGACCGTCCCGCGATTCCTTCCACGCCCATCATCACGCTCGGCGAGGACCTGACAGGGGAGTCCCGCGAATCCAAGATCCACTGGCTCCGCCTGTGGATGATGCGGCAGGAGGTCGATGCCGTCTTCCTGACTGCCCTGGACGAGATTGCCTGGCTGCTGAACGTACGCGGCTCGGACGTGGACTACAATCCCGTGGTGATTTCCTACCTGCTCGTGACCATGGAGCGGGTGTACTGGTTCGTCCGGAAGGACGAGTTCGGTGAGCCGGACGAGGAAACGCAGGCAAGTTTCGACGAACTCCTGGCCGATGAGATCACCCTTTGCGACTATTCCGAGGCCGCCCTCGCCCTGTCCACCTATGTCGATGGGGACGTGGACCGCATCTTCGTGGACCCGTCCACGCTGAACATCCATATCCGGGAGTGCATGGACGAATGCGGCTACGAGGTCGTGGAAGGGACTTCACCTGTGCCGCTCCGGAAGTCGGTCAAGAACCGGGTGGAAATCGAAGGCATGCGCGAGGCGCACCTGGAGGACGGTCTTGCCGTGGAGCAGTTCCTGTACTGGCTGGAAGGCCAGGTGGGCCGGGTGGACGAATGGGAAGCCGCCTGCAAACTGCAGTCCTTCCGGGCGCAGATCCCCGGCTACCGGGGCGACAGTTTCGAGACCATATCGGCCTACGGACCCGGCGCCGCGCTGCCGCATTACATCACCCCGCGCACCGGCGCACCGGTCCTGGAACCGCGCGGGCTGTACCTCGTGGACTCCGGCGGCCAGTATCTCTTCGGCACGACGGACATCACCCGCACCGTTCCCCTCGGCCCCTGCACGGCCCTGGAGAAGGAGGACTATACCCTTGTGATGAAGTGTCACATCGATCTTTCCATGGCGGTCTTCCCCCAGGGCACCTGCGGCTGCCACCTGGACATCCTCGCCCGCAACCCGCTCTGGCAGACCAAGCGCAACTTCGGCCACGGCACCGGCCATGGCATCGGCTTCTTCCTCAATGTCCATGAAGGTCCTCAGGAGTTCCGCCAGAACTTCAACGCCTATCCCTACGTTCCCGGCATCATCAATACCATCGAACCGGGCCTGTACCGGGAAGGCATGCACGGCGTCCGACACGAGAACGTGGTCCTGGTCCGCGAGGACGGCACCAACGACTTCGGCACCTGGTACGCCTTCGAGACCCTGACCCTCTGCCACTACGACACCTCCGTCCTCGTCCGTGACCTCCTCACCCCCGACGAAATCGCCTGGCTCAACGCCTACAACGAGCGCGTCTTCCGCACCCTCTCGCCCCGTCTCCCCGCCGACATCGCCGCCTGGCTGCGCGAAAAGACCCGGCCGATTTAAAGTTCGGCCTTTCCAAGGAGGGCCGGAGTGGATGGCGGGACCCTACGGATGCACGAGGGTGCCGACCTTTTCGCCCTTGATGAGTTTGGTCAGGTTGCCGGTGGCGTTCATGTCGAAGACGATGATGGGCATGTTGCCGTCGGAGCAGAGGGCGTAGGCGGTCTGGTCCATCACTTTGAGGTGCTTGGAGATGGCTTCGTCGAAGGTGAGTTCGTCGTATTTGACGGCGGTGGGGTCTTTCTCCGGGTCGGCGGTATAGACACCGTCCACGCGGGTACCTTTCAGGAGGGCGTCGGCACCGATCTCGAGGGCGCGCAGGGCGGCGCCGGAGTCGGTGGTGAAGAACGGGTTGCCGGTGCCGCCGGCGATGAGGGCGACGCCGCCGCGCTCGAGTACCTTCACCGCATCGTCCCGCATGTAGTACTTCGCGACGGGTTCCATGGGCGTAGCAGTAAATACCTGTGCATCAACGCCTTCGTCCTTGATGAACATCGACAGTGCGAGGGAGTTGATGACCGTGGCGAGCATGCCCATCTTGTCGCCGTCCACGCGGTCGAAGCCCTTCCCGACACCTTGCAGGCCGCGGAAGATGTTGCCGCCGCCGTTGACGATGGCGACCTGGAGGCCGGCCTTCGCGGCGGCCGCGATTTCCTT
>JAFXMA010000161.1 GCA_017530725.1 Bacteroidales bacterium | reverse complement strand
TCCAGCCAGGCGAAATCCATGTGCTGGGACACACGGTAACCGAGCGTGAAGGCCGGGAAGGTACCGTAGCGGTTGTTGGAACCGAAACGGGAGGAACCGTCGTGACGGATGGTGAAGGATGCCAGCAGGAGGTCCTTCCAGTTATAATCGACCTTGCCGAAGAAAGAGACCAGGTTGTAGCCTTCCTCGATACCGTAGGAACGCTGGGTTCCGGTCGCGGCGCGCGGGAACATATAATTGTAGTTCTCGAGGGCGAACATCTGTGCGTAACCGTTGAAGTCGGCCACACGCTGGCTGTAGAGTTCGACGCCGCCCAGGAGGTTGAAGGTATGGTCGGCACCCAGTTTGAAATTGTAGTTAGCCGTGTTGGACCAGGTCCACTTCATGTCGTTGGTCTGCGCCATCGTCGTGGACGGGGTGTCGTTGTTCACCACGTCGGAATGCCAGGTGTAGGTCACCGAGTGGATGTAGTTGGCGTTGTAGTCGATACCGAAGTTGGAACGCAGGAGCAGGCCCTGGACCGGGGCGATGTCGATGAAGGCATTGCCGAAGATACGCCAGACCTGGAGCGCGTTGTCGCGGTTGTGATACAGTTCGCGGAGCGGGTTCTGGCGGTCGCTCATGCCGCCGACGGGGCCGGAGAAGGTCACGCCGTCCTCTTCATAGATGGGCAGGGTCGGCGCCATCTTGAGGGCGTTTTCCATCGGGGCGCCGTCCACCTGGTTGGTATGGGTGATGGTCAGGTTCTCGCCGATGGTGACGTACTTGTTGATCTTGAGGCTGGTGTTGATACGGGCGGCCAGGTTCTCGAAGTCGGTGTATTTCAAGATACCCAGGTTGTTCTTGTAGCCCACGGAAACCAGTACGGAAGAGCGGTCGCTCACGTTGGAGAGGGAAAGGTCGTAACTCTGCAGGAAGCCCATGCGGGAAATGGCCTTGAGCCAGTCGGTGTCGCTGTAGCGCATGGTCCTCTTGTTGTTCAGGTAGCCGTCATACAGGCCGTTGACCGTGAAGGAACGCATCGCTCCGGCGGCCGGATCGTAGGCCTGGATGTCCGTACCCTTGGGGGCGTTCAGGTCCAGGCCGTAGTTGGCGGCATACTGGACGGGATCCAGTCCGTCGTTCATGGCGGCCTGGGCCATGGCCGTCGCGTATTCCTTGCTGTTGGACAGGGACATCATGGACTGCCGGTTGTAGGTCTGGGCGGTGAGGTTGGCGGTGAAATCGACGCTGACCTTGTCGCCCTTCTTGCCCTTGCGGGTGGTGATGACGATGACGCCGTTCGCAGCGCGGCTTCCGTAGATGGAGGCCGAGGCGGCGTCCTTCAGCACCTGCATGGACTCGATATCGTTCGTGTTCAGGGAATTCAGGCCGCTGGTGGTCGGAACACCGTCAATGATATAGAGCGGATCCTGCGAAGAGTTGAAGGAACCGATACCACGGATGCGGACGGTACCCTGTCCGCTCGGGGAACCGTTGCTGGTGATGGTCATGCCCGGGACACGGCCCTGCAGCGCCTTCATGGGGTCGGTGCTGCTGGTGGTCTTCATCTCGTCGGTCTTGATGACGGAGACGGAACCGGTCAGGTCGGCCTTGCGCTGGGTCTGGTAACCCGTGACCACGACCTCGGAGAGTTCGCTCACGTCCTCGGGAAGGGTGATGGACATGGGTTCTGCGGTTGCGACCACCTCGAGGGTGGCATAACCGATACAACTGATGACCAGGGTCTTGCCGGCCTCCACCTTGATCGTGAAGTTACCGTCAAAATCCGTGACCACACCATTGGAGGTTCCTTTCTCCATAACGGCGGCCCCGATGACCCCGTAGCCGTCGGCTCCGGAAGTCACGACGCCGGTCACTTCGATCTGCTGGGCGAAGGCCGTGAAGCCGGCGAGCAGAAGGAAGGTTGCGAAAATCGTTTTTAAATGATGCATAGTTTATTGGTTGATTTGAAGGTGCCATGCGGTTTGCCGCAAAGATAGTTTCACGCGGGTGAAAGGGATGAAACGATTGTTGCGGATGATGCATCGAATGTTTCCATGTAACATTTCTTGCATTTTTTATATCTTTGCAATCACGGCCGATGGAGCCGCATCCATGTACGCCCTTGCCGACTGCAACAATTTCTTCGCTTCGTGCGAACGGGTTTTCCGTCCGGACCTGAACGGGAAACCGGTCATCGTGCTCAGCAACAACGACGGCTGCGCGGTGGCCCGCTCCAACGAGGCAAAGGCGCTCGGCATCAAGATGGGCGACCCCTACTTCAAGATCCGGCCCATCATCGAACGGAACCATGTCGCGGTGTTCTCGTCCAACTTCGCCCTGTACGGTGACATGTCCCGCCGGGTGCAGGAAGTGCTGCGGTCCTTCGCCCCGGCCGTAGAGCAGTATTCCATCGACGAGTCCTTCCTGGACCTGACCGGAATGGAGAATGTCGATTTCGCCGCCTTCGCCCGGGAGGTCTCCCGCGCCTGCTGGAAGTTCACGTCCATCCCGGTCTCCGTGGGCGTCGCCCCGACGAAAACCCTGGCGAAGATCGCCTCGAAACTGTGCAAGCAGTATCCCAAACTCCAGGGCGGCTGCTACATGTACCGCCCGCAGGACATCGAAAAGGTGCTGCGCAAGTTCCCGGCGAAGGATGTCTGGGGCATCGGACGCCGCTCCGTCAGGAAACTGGAAACGCTGGGGGTGAAAACGGCCTGGGATTACACGCAACTTCCCGAGACAACCGTCCGGAAACTCTTCGCCCTCCCCGGCTTCCGCACTTGGAAGGAACTGAAAGGCATCCCCTGCGTGGAATTCGAGGATATGGTCGAACCCAAGCAGAGCATCTGCGTCTCCCGCTCTTTCGCGCACGAAATCACGACACTCCCGGAACTGTCCGAGCAGGTGGCGACCTTCGCCGTCAGCGCCGTCGCCAAACTCCGCAAGCAGGCGTCCCTGGCCCAGGAAATCACCGTCTTCGCCATGACGAACCGCTTCAAGGACGATGCACCCCAAACCTCCGGCGGCGTGTGCATCCCCTTCGCCGAACCCACGGCGGACCACCGCACGGTGGTTCTCGCGGCCATGGACGGCTGCCGGCGGCTTTTCCGGCAGGGTTTCGGCTACAAGAAGGCCGGTGTCATCTTCACGAGAATCCTCCAGGCCGGGGACCACACCCGGTCCCTGTTCGAGGACATGGAAGCGGCCGACAAGGAGGCCCGCCTGTCCGAGACCCTTGACACCATCACCCGCACCTTCGGGCCCGGCGCCGTCCTCTTCGGCGCCCAGGGTGACGGCACCATCCGCAACGCCCGGGAGCACCAATCCCCCCACTACACCACCCTGTGGTCCGACATCCCGGGGGTAAAGGTGGAATAAACCAGAATTTTGCCTATATTTGTAAGATATGGACAAACTATTCCTCATAGACGGACACGCGCTGGTCTTCAAGATGTATTACGCCTTCCTGCGGAGGCCGATGATCAACTCGAAAGGGGCGGACATGTCCATCCTGTACGGGTTCACGAAGTATCTGCTGGAGATGGTGGAGCGGGAGAAGCCCACGCATCTGGCGGTGGCGTTCGACCCGCCGGGCGGAACCTTCCGCAACGAACTGTACCCCGAATACAAGGGCACGCGCCCGCCTACCCCGCAACTCATCATCGACGCGCTGGAGCCGCTCACGGAACTGGTGCAGGCGATGAACATCCCGGTGCTGATGGTCAAGGGATTCGAGGCCGATGACGTCATCGGGTCGATGGCCCTCCGCTGCGCCCGGGACGGGATGGATGTCTATATGGTCACGCCCGACAAGGACTACGGCCAACTCATCGCGGAGCACATCTTCCAGTACAAGCCCGGCAAGTCGGGCGGGGACGACGAGATCGTGGACCGCACCGCCATCTGCGAGAAATGGGGGATCCTCGATCCGGTCCAGATCATCGACATGCTCGCCATCTGCGGCGACTCGGCGGACAACGTGCCGGGCGTCAAAGGCGTCGGCGAGGTAGGCGCCGGGAAACTGGTGTCCAAGTACGGCAGCATCGAGAACATCTATGCGCACCTGGACGAACTTTCCCCGCGCCAGCAGGCGCAGTTCGAGGAGGCGCGTTCCTACATCGGCCTGTCCAAGGAACTCGTGACCATCAAGACGGACATTCCGCTGGAGACCACCGCGGAAGACATGCGGATGGACATGAACTTCTCCCCCGCCATCGCGGACCTGTTCGAGAAATACGAGTTCAACTCCCTCAAGCGCTTCATCGCGCACGTGGGGCCTTCGGCGGCCTCCCAGGAGAGAAAGGAATTCATTGTCAATGATATAACGCCCGCCGAGATGGTCCGGGCCATCCGCACGAAGGGCTGCTGCGGCCTGATTACCGAGGCTTATTCGGAGGGCATCTTCGCTCCCGTCAAGCGGATCATCCTCGGCTGCGACGACAAGGCCTGCACCGTCCCCGGGGACCGGCTGGACGCCGTCCGGGAGGTCCTGGAAGACGCTTCCATCGACAAATACGGCTACGATCTCAAACTGCAGGCGAACCTGCTCGCCCACGCGGGCATCGTCCTCGATGGCCGCTGGTTCGACATCCCGCTGATGCACTACCTCATCGACCCGGAGAAGAGCCACGCCGTGGACATCCTCGCACGGAGTTACCTGAACGTGGAACTGGAGGAAGCCCCGGCGGAGACCGGGACAGGTTCCCTGTTCGACGAGGCGCCCGAGGAGACTGCTGCCTCCCGCTCCCGTGAGGCAGCCGCCCTGGTCCTCCTCGGCGGCAAGGTCCGCGACGAACTCGCCGACCGGCAGAAACTCTATGACCAGATGGAAGAGCCCCTCTCCAAAGTCCTGGCGAAGATGGAGCGGGCGGGCGTGAAAGTGGACCTGCGGCAGTTGGACCAGTTCGCCCAGGGACTCCGGAAGGAACTGGAGGAGCGGCAGGCGCACATCCGGGAGATGGTCGGGGAACCCGACCTGAACATCTCCTCCCCCAAGCAGGTGGGCGACGTCCTGTTCGAGAAACTGCGGCTGGACCCGAAAGCGAAGAAGAGCGCCCGGGGCCAGTATTCCACCGACGAGGCCACCCTCCTCGCCATCGCGGACCGGCATCCGGTCGTGGACGAAATCCTGGAATTTCGGGCGGTCAAGAAGTTGCTCTCGACCTATATCGAGCCGTTCCCGGCCTATGTCTCGCCGGTGGACGGCCGTGTCCATACGACGTTCAATCAGGCGCTTACGGCCACCGGCCGCCTGTCCAGTTCGAATCCGAACCTGCAGAACATCCCCATCCGCACCGAGCGCGGCAAAGAGATCCGCAAGGCCTTCATCCCGGGGACGCCGGAGGGCGTGATCGTGTCGGCGGACTACTCGCAGATCGAACTCCGCATCATGGCGCACCTCAGCCAGGACGGACACCTGGTGAAAGCCTTCCGGGACGGGGACGATGTCCATGCCGCCACCGCGGCGAAGATCTATGGCATCCCCCTGTCCGAGGTGACGCGCGAGCAGCGCGGCCGTGCCAAGACTGCGAACTTCGGCATCATGTACGGCATCTCGTCCTTCGGTCTGGCGCAGCGACTGCACCTGGGCCGGAAGGAGGCCAAGGAACTGATCGACGGGTACTTCGCCACCTTCCCGGCCATCCGGTCGTTCATCGACGACAGCATCGGCTTCGCCCGCGAGAACGGATATGTGGAGACGCTCTTCGGCCGCCGCCGCTACCTGCCGGACATCAACGCGAAAAACGCCACCGTGCGCTCGCTGGCTGAACGCAACGCCGTCAACGCCCCCATCCAGGGCACCGCGGCGGACATCATCAAACTGGCGATGATCGGCGTGGACAAGCGCCTCACGGAGGCCGGGCTCAAGAGCCGGATGGTCCTGCAGATCCACGACGAACTGATGTTCGACGCCATTCCCGAGGAAGTCCCGGCACTGAAGAAGATCGTCATCGACGTAATGGAAAATGTCCTGAAACTGTCCGTCCCGCTCACCGTGGAGTGCTCGGACGGCAAGAACTGGTTGGAGGCTCATTGACATGGGATACCTGGACCTGCCTGAAAAAGAACTGGTGCAGCGCGCCGTTGCCGGCGACCAGATGGCCTACCGGGCCATTTACCAGTTGCACGAAAAAGCCATCCGGAGCCGTGTGAGCGGCTATTTCCAATGGAAGGCGGACGTGGACGACGTCGTCTCCGAAAGTTTCCAGAAAGCCTTCGTGAACCTGTCGTCCTTCGACACGGACCGCGAACTGCGCCCATGGCTGTCCACCATCGCCACCCGCACCGCCCTGGACCACCTCGCCAGCATCAAGCGCGAGGACCAGAAGAAGGAGGGTATCAAACTCACGGCCACCGGTGACGGAACCGAAGGACAGGGTCCGATCACGGACGTGGACCCGGAAGAGGAAATCATCAACGGGGAGAACCACGAGCGGCTGATGGCCTTCATCGAGGAACTCTCTCCCCTGTACAAGGAAGTGATGGTCAAGTACATGATCGAAGAACTGGAGTATGAGGAAATCGCCAGGGAACTGAAACTGGAACTCAACACGGTCCGCACCCGCATCCGCCGCGGCAAGCAGCAGTTGGCGGAAATGATGCTTCGAGGAGAAATCGAATGACACCGCAGGAATTCATTGACTTTGTCCGGGCCGATTTCGGCCTGACACCCGCGCAGGAGGAGCAGTTCCTTGCCTGCGACGCCCTGTACCGCGACTGGAACGCGAAGATCAACGTGATCTCGCGGAAGGACATCGACGGTCTGTACGACCACCACGTCCTCCACTCCCTCGCCATCGCCCGTTACCTGCTCACCCAGCCGGAAACGCTGGAGAAGTTCCGCACGGCCGATATCCTGGACCTTGGCACCGGCGGCGGTTTCCCGGGCATCCCGCTGGCCATCCTGTTCCCGGAGGCCCGCTTCACACTGTGCGATTCCGTGGGCAAGAAAACCATCGTCGCCAAGGCGGTCGCCGAGGCGCTTGGGCTGCAGAATGTGGAAGTGGTCAAAGCCCGGGCGGAATCCTTGCCGAAGCAGTTCGGCTTCGTCGTCTCCCGCGCCGTCGCTTCGCTTCCGGACTTCTACCCCTGGGTGAAGGGCAAGTTCACCGACGGCATCCTCTATCTCAAGGGCGGCGACGTCGTGGAAGAGATCGCCGAAGTGATGGCCCGCCACCGCCTCCGCCGCGGCTCCGTCCACACCTGGCCCATCTCCGCCTGGCTCCATGACGAGTACTACGACGGGAAACTGGTGATTTTTATTGAAAAATAAATTTGGCGGTTTCCCCCGAAATTGCTACCTTTGCAGTCCGTCCGTGAAAACGGCTCCAAATCAGCAAAAATATAAAAGAAAAATACGATGAAAAGAACATTCCAACCCTCCAACCGCAAGCGCGTGAACAAGCACGGCTTCCGCGCCCGCATGGCTTCCGCGAACGGCCGCCGCGTGCTCGCCGCCCGTCGCCGTCACTGCCGCAAGAAACTCACCGTCTCCGACGAGGACCGCTGGTAGTACGCTACCCCATCATCAGAAACTGAAGAGGATGACCTCAAGTCTTTCGGACTGATCGGTCATCCTCCTTTTTTTGTACCGGTACAACACCGGATGCCAAGCCCTATTCCCGTCCGAACGTAACCCTGTACGTGAAATTCGGCATGATCGGGAAGATACTCAACTTCTTCCACTTCCCCGCCTCGCTGTCCCAGGACAGGCTGTAGGCGTTGTGGCGGTTGGTGAGGTTATAGACTCCGAGGGAGAGTTCGTGTTGATTCTTTTTCCCTTGGACGGTCAGGTGATAGCCGACATCCATCCGGAAATAGGGCGGCAGTTGGAAGTTGTTGGGATGCGAGGTGTAATCGGCCTCCTTCTCCTCCCGCTTGTCCTCCGAGCCCAGCGAATAGATGGGATAGGAACCGCTCTTCACGGTCTCCCAGTGGCCGTTCATGAAGGAAACGCCCGCCGTCAGGCTGTGGGAGGCCTTTTCTCCCTTGGACAGTTTGTATTCGCCGGTGAAATTCAGCATGTGCCGGCGGTCGAACTTGAAAGGAATCGGGTTACCGAAGTTCAGCGAGGCGAACACCCGGTCCGTCTTGGACAAGGTATAGGACAATTGTCCGGAGAAACGCTTGGTTTCCACCCTGGAGAGGAACTCCAGACCGTAGGACTCGCCCGTCCCGCTCTCCAGGTTATACTGCCATTCCCGCCAGCCCGAGTTGAAGAAGGAGGACGCATCGGCAAAGAACACCAGGTCCTTCATTCTCTTGTAGAAACCGCCGATGGAGAAGGTGACGGGGCCATGGGCATAGTCCACACCGGCCCAGGCCTGGTCCGCGGTCTCCGGCCGATTCTGACGGGTGGACGGGATGAGCATTTCCATCGACCAGCCGGTAGGGATACCTTCCAGCGAGTGGAAGAACTGCACCGCGTGGTCGTAGGTGGCCTTCACTGTCAGGGAAGGGGTCAATTCATACGAGACGAGCAGGTCCGCAATGGGTTTGACGGTCTTGTAATCCCCCGAGAAAAACACGGTCGCCCGGAGTCCGGCTGTAGTGTGGAAGGGTCCGTTGTTATAGCCCATCTGTCCATGCAGGGAACCGCGGCCCGTGATGAGGGACTTGCCGGCCGTGGCGGCGCGCTTCCTGTCTTGATACACCTTAGACACACCGGGCTGGAAGAAAGAAATGTAGGCGTCCGCCCCGGTTTGGACACGCAGCCGGGCATTCATCTCCTTGGACACCTTCACCTGCAGCCCCTCTTCCATCAGGGCGGACTGGAGGGACATCCGGGTGGTGTTCGAATTAATCTTCTGCGACTGGTCCTGGAAGGCGCGGAAATCGTTGTGGGACAGTCTGCTCTCCCATTCCCATCCGGAGGCCGATTCCTTGATCCAGGTCAGGTTCCCGATCAGGTTGCTCCAGCCCAATGCCTGGGAAGAAGTCTTGTTCGGAGAAAAGCCATAGCGGTCATAACTCCCGAAGACGGACAGGAAGATACGCTCCCGGTCGCGGGTTTTCCAGGTGATCTTCGCGAAGGCGTCCCCGACAAGGGCGTTGATGTGTTCCGGAACAGGCAACCCTTCATCCATGAGCGGGCGCAGGAGGTTGTATTCCAAACCTAATGGCGAGACACGTACCGAAGCAATCAGCGAAGATTTGTTTCTCTTCAGCGGCTTGCTCAACTGCGCTCCAGCCAGGAAGTTATTTACAAAGAGGCTGCTGCGGGTCTTCTCAAAGTCGCCGTCCGAGGTCGTCAGTTGCAGCAGCGAAGAAGTATATCCGCCCACATCCGAAGGGAACCCGCCGGCATAGAAATCCTGATCCGAGACAATCTCCGAGGGATAGGATGTGGTCAGCCCCAGCAGATGTCCGGTTCCATAAATGGGAATGCCGTCCAATGTAGTCAGGTTATTCCCTTCATTACCGCCCCGGACATAATAGGCCGATGAACCTTCCATGCCGGTGGCGACACCGGGAAGCGTCTGGATGAACTTGATGGGGTCCGCCTCGCCCATCGGGGAAGCCGTCCGGCGCAGGTCGGCCGTGTTGATGGGAATGACCGTCAACTCCGGACGCACCCGCCGGGCCTGGATGACGGATGAGTCGATCCGTTCATTCCAGACAGCGTTCTGGGCTGAAAGGGCCAGGGGAAATACCGCTAACGCCATGGATAACAAATGACGTCTCATAGAACAGATTGAGAAGAAAGAATGAATGGAAAGGAGTAACTGCCAAAGTTGAAGTTCCCGACCCGTAATTCACAGAATGCGCCGAAGATGCCGACTCCATTCCGTACATTGGAGTAATGGTTCCGCTTATAGACCAGCACGGAGAAATCGTCCGAATCCTGCAGGCCATAATAATAGTCGGCCAGATATGCGTCATACTCGGGACTGACGCAACAGATGACCAGGCAAGCCGCCTCAAGCGGGGCTTTACTTACGCCGGAAATGCCGAACATCCTGGATGTCCCAACCTCTGGCTTGATACCGAAGGGTAAATCCTTATCGAGTTGGAAAACATTCAGTTTTCCGTCTCCGACCGGCCGGCTGAAATCGGCCGGATGCACGATATGTAAAAGTTTCTCGTGAAGGAAGACAGGCCCTCCCAGATAATCCTTGGACAGTACGCTGCCGCCCGGATAGAACTGACGTCCTCCATCGAAATACTCCCGGATGATGGGTGATTCCGGGTCGAAAGGAAAGAAGGTCTCTCCCCTGCCGTCGGCTCCCGGATGGTCAGTCGCGATGTAATCGACATACGCGGGGTGCGTGGAAACAGAAAGAGTCTCGGAAGGTTCGTAATAGCACCACAAAAACTGGTCATCCGGGGAATCCAACTCGAATCCATATCCAGTGGTAAACGGCCCCCCGGCTATCTCTGGGAGGTCTTTCATTTTCTCGACCTCTTGCACAGACACTATCCGGAGTGTACCGGGGGCAGGAAACTTGGTTTCCGCAGTCAGGACATTCTCACCGGGGACCTTGACTTCCAGCCGGTAGGCGTGTCCTCTTTGGGGTGTGTAGTCCACGCTCCACTTTGTTTCGGAGACCCTGGTGAATTGCCCCGCCGGAGCATCGCCATCATACAGCGAGATAGTCACACCTTCCCCGACCGGCCGGCTGGTCCCGCCGACAGGGGCCATATAGGAAAGCTCCAACTCCTGTTCCGGCTCCTCCTTGAGCACACAATATACATTCAGGAACCGCTCCCCCGTATCCAGGTCGATGTCTTCCAGGCAGGAGGACAGCAACCCGCAGACGAGGCAGAGAAACAGGAACGAAATGATTCTGAGTCTGTTCATGTTACTACGATAAGGAATTCACCACATCCTTCTAACGCAGGTTTTTGCAAAATACGGCCTGTCAATCATCGTTTTCTGCCAAACTCTTTTCAGGACGATGGTTAACCAACGAGTCATCACTACCCCGTATATCGTGGATCACAAATGTCTAAATTCATATTCGGGCGCCTGTATTCGATACTGGCTCCAAAGATACCGGTTCCGTTCCGGATGTTCGAGTAATGGTTCCGCCGATAGACGGTATCCGTGAAGTCATCCGTATCGGACCTGAAAAAGTAATAATCCGTCAGGTAAGCATCATATTCGGAACTGACGGAACAAACGACCAGATCGGCCGGCATACCTCCCTTCTTATTCACGCCAACCAAACCGAATCCACTGGCATACCCTTCCTCCAAGGGAATCATCCCAATATGATTGTCGAGACGGTATTTCGTGATACGTTCCTCCGACCGGACAAAACCGCCCGGGTGCAGGATCCGGACGACTCTTTCGTGAAGGAATGGAACGGTAAAATCATCCGCACCACGAAAGAATCCACCCCCTGAGAAGTAAAACTCAGAACCCCAGAGATTGGCATAAAAATCACTCCAGGCCTTTGAATAACAATCCCAAGGATAGCTTGTCTCGCCGCGGGGATCGACACCCGGATGATCTGTTACGACATAATCGGAAAAAGTCTTCTTGCCATCCCTAGGATTCTCAAAGACACACCAGAGAATCTGGTCTTCATCGGCATTTAGTTCGAATAACTTATAATAACCCGTACTAACTTGGCCTGCGGGATACTCGATATCAGTCGGATACCAAACCTCTTGAAGCACAGAAACTGTCGGAAATGTCGTTTCCGCCGTCAGTTGTTCCTCTCCGGGGACAGTCACTTCCAGCCGATACGTATGCCCTCCCTCAGGCGAGAAATCCAGGTTCCACTTCGTTTCGGACACCCTTGTAAAATCCCCCACGGGAGCGCCGTTGTCATACAACGAGATGACCACACCTTCCCCGACAGGGCTGCTTGTCCCTCCTGTCGGCGCGCAGTAGGACAGTTCCAATTCCTGCTCCGGCCCTTGACCGAGAATGCAATACACGTACAGAATCTGCTCCCCGGTATCCAGGTCGATGTCTTCCAGGCAGGAGGACAGCAACCCGCAGCCGAGGCAGAGAAACAGGAATGAAATGATCCTGAGTCTGTTCATGTTACCACGATAAGGAATACTCTACATCCTTCTAACGCAGGTATTTGCGAAATACGGCCTATCAAAGATATACAATTGTTTCCAATATTCCTACGGCGTCCTGAAACCGAAAAACTCTTGGGGATTACCCGGCACCTGGCTTCCCAAAGCCGGAGCAGCACATCCTGCACTACATCCTCCGGATCTCCGTCCAGCCCCGATACCCGGAAGAACCTCTGTGCCGTCGACAGAACTTTGGGCCTGATCTGCGCGAGTTCTATTTCAAGCGTTTTATCCATACCTCACTGATATAGACGCAAAAAAAGGAAAAAGTCAAGAAGAAAAAGTGTTTTTTTCTCTCAAAACGAATAATAACGCTTAAACCGTGCTCGGTCGAAAAGAAAAAGGGCAACAGCCCTTTTTCCAATAGCGCACCCCGGCAATAATCCAAGAAAGACCCGTCTTGACGGCTTATGGCAAAGAATGCCCTCCGCTCATAATAGATTCAATCTGTTCTTTTAGGATGGGGACATCCACCAGGGCTGTATACCATAGCAGTTCCGGCAGAATGGTTGCATAGCCATGCACGAGGACGTGTCGCATGCGGATGATGTCATTCCAGGGTATATGCGCGTGCTTCTCCTTGAACTCCAGAGAAAGCATATAGGCCGCTTCCCCGATGATTTCCACGTTCTTGACGACGGCGAAATACCGAAGTTTATCGGAGGACAACTGTTCTCGTGTGTGTCCATCAGTGAAGGATAGGATGTTGTTCGCGGCTTGAATAATGTCTTGCAGCCGGCCAAGGTCTCGTTCAGGCTCTCTCATAAACGAGGACTTTGTCGCGGTTGACACTCTCCTGAGCGAAGGGCTTTATGCTGTCTTTGGCCACTAGATCGACCTTGCGGCCCAGCAAGGCTTCCAATCGGTTGATCATTCCGGCATACTGTAGAAGTCCGATGGGGGAAGAAGTGTCCAGGTCGACGAGAATATCGACATCGCTGTCCGGCTTTTCCTCCATTCTGGAGAAGGAACCGAAAATCCAGGCTCGTTCCACGGGTTCATGCTGGAAATAATCTTGAATGGTACGGACAGTGGCAATCCGGTCATGGTCGATTCGATCCAGTCGGCTGCGGATTTCTTCCTTCTTTCCCTTTCTGCCGGCATACCGGAGCAGTCGGGACGTATTGATGGGATACAGTTCAAAGGCCCGTTGGAATTCTCGCTGGATGTCTTGGCCTGTCAGGGTGGCGTATTCTTTGTCTGCTTCATAGTCCACCAGGCGCTTTTCCAGATGCGGTATAAAGACGCCATCATTCTCAAAAACCGGAGATTCGGAAATGAGGGGCTTCACCAAGATGAAGTCGTGCAGATCCTCCATCATCGGATAGGCGTTACGAATCAGCGTGACATCCTGGAAGCGCTCCTTCAGGGCAGTCCTGACCGTTTCGCACATGCTTTTGGGAACCTCCACAATCAGATTCCGCCCTGCATCCGTGATGCAATGGTCCATCCCCACAAAAGCCTCCGTCAACGTATCCGCGACGGATCTCATCCTGGGTGTTATGATACACTTGTACTCCATATCTTTGTGTTGGGACAAAGATAACCGAATTTGGCAATATTTCAAACAAATTGCCAACAAACGTTTCGTTGAAAACTCCCGAAAGGCTGCTAAAGCGCAATTCCCGCATGGACACCGTAGGAGGGTCCGATACTCAAACCGAAGAAGAAGTTGGACTTTCCCCATATCCTGATGGCGATACCGGGCTGCCAGGAGAAGTACCAGGACAAGCCGCCGGGCTTGCAAGTAAACCACCAAATAGGCTCGCCCGCCTGGGCCGGATATGCCGTGGGGACATCGCTCCCGCTCATTTTATACACATACATCCCGCCGCCCATGATATCGCTGTAAAACGAAACTCTTTGCCTGTGCCCCAAAGGGATGTAATGCCGATGGTACAGGTAAATGGTCAGGCGCTGGCCAAAGGGACGGAGTTCGGGCTCATAGATGAAGAATCGCTGGCCCCAGCCGGCGCCGAGTCCGAACACCTTGTTCTGGCTGGTCCTGATGCCTCCCGTCAAATTGACCGAGCCGTCCAGAAGCATGACATTGGCTCTCAAACTGAATTCCGGTTTCCATTCCTTGCGCCCTTCGGCGGAAAGATGCGCCTTGACCCCGTCGAAGTAACTGTTGATGAGGAAAGTAGGCCGTTCAAAATCCAGTTTCGTGGTATCGGCATCCTGTGCCAGGGCCGACAAGGCGATACAACTTGAAACAAGGGTTATGATCAGGTGTTTCATCATTTATTGCTTTTCAAACATGGAACGAAGGTCCTGGAGCGTAGCGGAGCCCTCCAGGTAGATAATCGTGATCATCCAACCGTGAAACGTCGTCGGACGGGCCTGATAACAGAGATATCTCCGCGTAATCCCCAGGGGTTTGAGTTGGACAAGGCCATAGGTCAACAACTCCCCGGTCTTTTCGGTTTCCGCCGAATCCGCCGTCAGGGCATCGGCCTCCACCAGGGCGGCGACTTTCCGGGCTGTCAAGGTATCGACCTGAAAACGGACGCTTCTATAGTAACTGAGTTTATAGGTCGCCATGCCGTCACCGCGGACTTCCGTCATGACCATCTGCCTTTCGGGAATCACCTTTCCCTGGAAAACGGGAAGGCTGTTGAGTCCCTTCTGGGCAAATGCCGCGCCCGTGGACAGAAGCAGGAACATCAGAAATATGATAATCTTTTTCATCGCTCGAACAGTTCAAACAGATTGGACTCGGCCGGAGTGTTTCCAGCGAAGAAATCGGCAAGGGAAGACTCGACGGATTCCATGATCGATGTTTCGTCATCCTCTTTGTTGCCATAGGTATAGCGGATACAGGAATTTTGACGCTGATTGGAAAGGGTTATGCCGATGGCCGTCACGATCGCAACGCTTGCTGCAGCCACCATCGAGAAGAACCGGACCGTACGGATCTTCTTCGCTTTTTTCTGACGGCCGATGGACAGATATCCCAACACGCCTCGCAGTTCCCGGAATGCAGGATCGTCCGTCGATGCTGCGTACAAGGCCAACGCCTTCTCCTCATCTGGGGAAGTCTCCGCATCAAAGTAACGCTGCATCAGTTCCAAGTATTTCTCCTTGTCATTCATGGCTCATGCTGTTTCTTAGTGTTTTCCTCGCTCTGGAGAGTTGCATCCGCACCGCCGCCGGTTCCATCTTCAGTTCCTTCGCAATATCCTCCAGCGTCCGCCCTCCCAATTCCTTTTCCTCCAAAATGTACTTCTGTGTCGATGTCAATTCACTGTCGATCTTCCGTTTCAGTTCATCGTATGACCGTTCTTTCTCTTCTGCATCCGGGCTCTCATCGACAATATCCTTCTCCAAGGGCACTCCTCGCTTTCGTCTCTTTTCATTCAGGCTCGCATTCTTTACCGTCTTTGTCAACAATGCCTCGGCTTCTTTGTCTGATTGGAGCGGATACTTTCGCCGCCATAGCCGGACGAAACTGTCCTGAAGGATGTCTTCCGCCCCAGCCGAATCCGCAATCATGCGTCCGGAAACCGCTTTCAACCTCTGTCGAAGCCGTATGAATGCGTCGGTCAAAAAGTCCTGTGACATCGCAGTTTATCCCCTCATCTATCGTGCCGTCCACTTAAATAACACATCAACACCCGAAATGTAACATAAAAAAGGGAAAAAAGGACCGAGCATAGTCCAGTCTCTTTTTCCACCATTCCGGTATCTCCGACCGGGGTAATGGCTACAGCGCCGGTGACCCCTTGAATGGTAATTGCGTTGATGAACTCCATATCACTTGCCCTCCCGGATTTCGACGATTTCCTGGACATCCCAGTATTCGTGTTTGACTTCGTTCTTGGCAAGTGGGCGGAAACCTGTCACAGGTCGATAGGGGGTTAGCACATGGTAATTTGTAAATAATTGATAATCATTCATTTGTTAATTCGTTTGTGCTAACCCCACCCAATTTTTAGAGGGGTCAGCACACAGGCGCGCTAACCCCTGTAGAAAAACCAGGGGGTCAGCACAAGACGAAAAATAAACGTATAGTAATCAGCACATTACGAATAGCCACGTGCTGACCCCCTCAAATTGGAGCCTCCACTTTCGGAGACGGGGGTGGAAGGGCACATCTGGGCACGCGAACGGCGGCTTCTGCCGCCGAGTCCCTCCCCCGAGGGGAGGGATTTAGGGAGGGGGTAACGTGGAGGCGCCCCCCGGGCGCGAGAACGCAGGTACAACGGTCGATAAATGGAAAATCGCCAGCAACTTGCAGGCGATGCTACGAAGTGCTGACGATATCCGTTCTCGTGCCTAGAACCGCAAGGCAGAAAAGAATCTTTCTCATGGATTTCAGTAACAGATATTAGAAGGAAACCGTATATTTCAAACTGGGCATGATGGGCAGCAGGGATACCTGATACCATTCACCCGTGCTTGCATTGTAGGAAAGCCAACTTGCGTTGTGCCTGTTCAGGAGATTGTAGATTCCCGCCGCGATTTCCTGCTCGTGCCGGCGGCTCTTGAGTTTGAGCCGGACCGAGAGGTCCAACCGGATGTATGCCGGCATCTCGTAATTGTTGACCCCGGTATAGAAGTCGATGTCAATGGGGCCCGTGACGAAATTATCCTGAGCCCATGACCCTGCTGGAACGGTTTCCCAATGCCCTGACTGGTAGGTGAAGAATGTCCCTACGCTGAGTTCCTTCCGCTCGTCGGACAGGATGTGGCCGGTGAGGCTTGCATTGAAGATGTGCCGGCGGTCAAACTTCGCCGGGAACGCTTTCCCTTCATTCAATCCTGGGAACAGTCTGTCCGTCTTGGACAGGGTGTATGCGAAATCATATTCGAGAACCTTGCCCTCCTTCCTGTACTGGACTTCCAGGCCCCGGGACGTGCCCGATCCGGTCTTGATCTCCTGTTCCCATCCGATGATGGCCGAATCGAAAATCCGGCTCGCATCGGTAAACCACAGGAGATTGCCCATCTTCTTGCTGTAGCCGCTGACGTGGAACACATGCTTGCTGATGTCCAAGTATAATCCGGCACTCAGTTGCTCGGATCTTTCCGGTCCAAAATGCTCACTGGACGGGATCAGCATATCCAGGGACCACCCCAGCGGGATTCCTTCCAGCGTGTGATAATACTGACGCAGGCGGTCGTAACTGCCCTCGAGTCCAAAGCCCTTGAAGAGTTCGAACCGGCCCTGGGCGCTGAACTCCGGTGCGAATCCGTCGGCATTCTGGTAGTTCAACCTTCCAGCCAGTTTCAGTCCTCTTCTTTGGATATCTCCCAGCGTCACCTGACCGTGGACAGTGGCGAGCATGGAAACGCTTAAGTGGTCCACCATCGGGGAACTGCTTTTGAAAAGGAGACCGTCCGTTTCGAGCAGGTGGGCGGAACCGGGATTGAACCGGGCTTCCCGGAACTTCAAGCCATATCGGAATTCCCACAGGCGTCCCACTGGGGAAACCGCATCCGCCTGCAGGATCACTTCGCTGAGGCTGCTGCGGATCAGGAGGTTGTTGTCGGTTTGTCCCAGCCGCTTCATCATGCCCTGGCTGTTGCTGAACCGGTTGAAGGACGCGGAAGCCGTGAATCGGCCCTTGCCTCCCAGAGGTCGGTCGTATTGGACGAGCCCGAGGAATTCCCACCATTGCATGGAGTCTTCCGACCGGTTGTCCAGCAGGTATTTGTATCCGTCCAACGTATGGAAGACAGAAACCGACAGTTTCTGGCGTTCATCAATCCTGTAACAGAGTTTTCCGTAAGCATCGTAGGCGACCGCCTTGTCCAGATTGAAAGTGAAGTTATTGTCCACGAGTCCGGAGAGTGCCGCGTATTCAAACTGCACCGGGGACACCCGCAGCGAAGCATTGAGCGACAGTCTGTCCTTGATGAGCGGGGTGCTGACACATCCCCCCAGCAGGAAGTTGCTGGCGTATGCCTTGGCCGTCAGTGTCTTGAAATCTCCATCCTTCGAGGTGAGCCGGACGTGGGAAGCGGTCAGGTTCCCTTCGTCGGAGGAGAATCCTCCAAGTTGGAAATCGGCCCTTGACACGATGTCCAGCGGATAGGAAGAAGTGAGGCCCAGCAGATGGGACGTTGCATAGACCGGCACGCCGTTCAGCGTCTGTAGATTGGCGCCCAGGTTGCCGCCACGCACATAGAAAGCATTCCCTCCTCCTGTTCCGGAGGCTACTCCCGGCAGGGTCTGGACGAACTTGATGATGTCCGTTTCACCGGTAGCCGAAGCGGCGAGCGGCATGTTCCCTGGATCGACTGTTACCGAACTAATGCTGACGTGGGGCTTGTTGCCCGTCAGTATCGCAGCCGTGATGGAATCTCTCTGCGTAACCGTCTGGCCGAAAGAGAAGGATGCCGCAAGGATAAGCCCTGTTGCGACGGATGCTACTCTGTATCGTTTCATCGCCAGTTGATATAGGTTAAGGTATGACTTACGGCGCCGAAAATACCTTTTCCGCCCGTTATGTTGGAATAGACCGGGTCTTCAGAATAGTAAGAGGCGAACTCGTCCCCGTGGACCAGGAATTTGCCGGCGACATCCCTGAGGAAACGGTCATATTCGTCCGAAACGAAACGGCACAGATATTTGATCTCCAGATGGTCCGCGATGACCTTTTCATAGTCGAACTCTGCATTCAACAAGAACAGCATCCTTGAATCGATCCCATCCCGCTGGTTAAAACTGTATGTCGTACCTTTCTCAAACACGGAGGGCATCTCACCTGTCTGATGAATCCTGACGAACCGGTCGTGCGCCGAGGACTGGGCCCAAGCGTCATTGTAAAGAGTCCATAGGGCGTCGAGAATATCTTCATTCACAACCTGCCCGGTATACCCGGGATATCCCCCCCAATGATGATTCTTGTAGAAATCATCTTCCTGGAAAGACCTGCTGTTTTCAGTCGGCCAGTCACCGCCGATCACATTGAAGCCATCGGCTTCAGGGTGGTTCGTCATGATGGGAATTCCCGGCTCATCCGATCCCTCCGAGGCCGATACCCAGACCGTGTACGGCTTCAGGAAAGGGCGATACTCCCAAGAGATGCTGATTTCTTGATATCCCGGTGCGATTTCCCGGATGGTTCTATTCTCATACAGCATCTCTGAATAGAAGTAGCGGGAGTATGAGTGGGAAAATCCCATGGACATCACGGGCACGCTCTGCAGCCTTACCCTGGCAGGGAAGGTCGTTGTAGCCCGGAGCGTCTTTTTATCCGAAGTCGTGATTTCCAGCCAGTATGCCATCCCATAGCGGGGAAGGAACGTACATTCGTACCGGTCTCCGTTCCATTTGAATTCGTGGACCTGTCCCCTCCCGTCAATGATGGAGACGTTTGCATCGTCTATCTTCCGGACTTCGGTTTCCGAAGGTCTTTTCGCACGCACAAGATCGACATACTGCGTCGGGACGACCTTGCCTTCCGGATATCCTTCATAGAATTCCCAATCGTCCATTTCCATCCACCATTCATACGGCCTATCCAACACACAATTCACCACCAGAGGCATTTCTTCCTCCGGATCCAGGATAATCGGTTCGACGCATCCCACGCACAGGAACACCGTTGCCGCAGATAGGATAAAACGATGAAGTGTCATGCCGTATTACATTCAGAGTTTCAAGTAATTAACGCACGGATTCCGGAAATACGGCCTTAAAATACAAAAAAATCGTAACTTGTCGGCCGTATTCTTCCGACACGTGCGTTTATAAGGTGAAGAGAAATTGGAAAAAGGCCTTGACATAGGCGAGAAGGACCTGGCCTTGCAGTGCACCAAGGGGGACCGTACCGCCATGAGGGAGTTGTATAACCGTTATGCAGCCAGGCTCAGTGTGCTCTGCTCCCGCTATGCGACTGGGGCGGAGGAGGGAGTGGATCTGATGCATGACACGATAGGTAAGGCCTTCCGGAACATGGGCCGGTTCCAGTATAGAGGGGAAGGGTCCCTCTACTCCTGGCTGAGCCGGATGGCGGTGAATCTCTGCATCGACCGGTTGCGGAAGGAAGGGCGGCTGGGGATTCCTGTTTCCGAGGATGTCCTTTTGGATATCGAAGCCCCCCCGGCGGAAGAGGTGAAGTCGATTCCCTTACAGGACCTGCAGGCGATAATCGCCTCGCTTCCAGACACGAAAAGAGTGATTTTCAATATGTTCTGTGTCGATGGGTTCTCTCACCGGGAGATTGCGGAGAAACTTGGAATCGCGGAAAGGACATCCTCCTCCCTGCTGGCCAGAGCCAGGAAGTCCCTCGCCCAAATGATTCACGAATACATGGAAAAACAAGATGGAAGATTGGATTGACATCATCAGACAGCGGCTGCAGGAAGCGGAGACTCCCCTTCCCCCGGGCGACTGGGAAGCGTTCGAGGCTTCCGTGCCGCCCGCCAGACGGCCTCGCGTACTGCCTTGGGTGATCTCCACCCTGGCGGCTGCCGCCGTCGCCGCCGTGCTGCTCATTCCCAGACCGGAAGAAGAATCGGCGCTGGAGCAGCCCCTTGCTTCCGTCGAGCGGGTCGAGCCGGATGCTCCGGTCACCATAGCCGAGGTCTTGCCGTCTGATTCTACGGTCCAGCCATCGGCTTCCCCTTCCAAGCCTGTTGTCCGAAAGCCGACGGCGGTTCCCGCCGCACCGACCCAGGTCTCTGCTGAAGAACCGGTTCCCCAGAATCCGGTCTCAGAGCAAGAACCGGATGCCATAGAAGAGGTTCTTGATGAACCCGTTGCTGAACCGATTGTTTCTCAGGAGGCCCAAAGCGCCGAAGAGACTGATTGGAAAGACGTCTTTGATTCGGAACAACCCTCCGATGCGACGTCTGGATACCGGATTGTCTTTTCTCCTCATATCGGCAGTACAGGCAGTCGCCCCCGGTCTTCCGTTCACAATCCCGTATATGTCTCTGAGAGTTGGGCTCATGCCGGGGGGGCTTTTTTCGAGTCGGATCCTTATTATCTTTCCTTGGAAACATTCCCGATGCGCCATTCCCTTCCGCTGTCGTTCGGTCTGGAAATCAGTTACTTTCCTTCGTCCCGGGTGGCTTTGACATCGGGCTTGGATCTCTCGATATACAACTCGGTACGCACCGTACGGACACTGGAAATGCGCCAGCGTGTCCATTATCTGGGAATCCCGCTCAAGGCGGAATGGGTCGCCTGGCAGGCGGGACGCTTCTCCACCTGGCTGGGGGCCGGCGGAAAAGTAGACCGCTGCATCCGGGCCCGGATTGGCGACCAGTCCGTCCAAGACAACACCTTCCACTGGTCCGTGATGGCCGATGCATCCCTGCAGTATGCCTTGACAGAACACCTCGGCCTGTATGTCCAGCCCGAGGTATCGTGGTATTTCAAACCCACCCATCCAGTCCTCCAGACCTACCGTACGGAGCACCCCTTCATGTTCACCGTCGGCGCCGGCCTCCGCATCGGTTTTTAGGCTGGTCTTCACACCCCTTTCCAAGACGCCGGTACCGGGGCTTCGAGGAAGATTTCCGTTTTCTTGACGGGGTGGATGAAGCGGATGGAGCGGGCGTGGAGGGAGATGCCGCCGTCGGGGTTGGAGCGGGGGGCGCCGTACTTGAGGTCGCCTTTGATGGGGCAGCCGATGTGGGCGAGTTGGCAGCGGATCTGGTGGTGGCGGCCGGTGAGGAGTTCCACTTCCACCAGGTGGTACCGCTCGGTGCTTTTCAAGAACGTGTACTTCAGTTTCGCTTCCTTCGCCTCTCCCCCGGGGCCTTTGGCGATGAAGGACTTGTTCAGTTTCTCGTTGCGGGTCATCCAGTCGGTCAACAAGGCCGTTTCCGGCGAAGGCTTGCCGCAGCACAGGGCCCAGTAGGTCTTGTGGACCTCCCCGCTCCTGAACATCGCGTTCAGCCGTTCCAGCGCCTTGGAAGTCTTTGCAAACAGGCAGATGCCGCTTACAGGCCGGTCCAGGCGGTGCGGGACGCCCATGAATACCTGGCCCGGTTTGGCGTCGCGCTGGGCGATAAAGGCCTTGAGCGTCTCGCTCACCGGCTCGTCGCCCGTCTTGTCGCCCTGGACAATCTCACCTGCCCGTTTCGAGAAAACGAGCAGGTGGTTGTCTTCAAAGAGAATCCGGGACGCGAGGTCCCGGAATTCCCGTTCGTCCAGCGTACGATAGACGCTCATCCTAGATGAAGATGTACTTGCAGATGAACAGCGCGGCGAGCACCCACATCGTCGGGGAGATCTTCTTGAACTTGCCCGCGCAGGCGTTCAGGAGCACATAGGAGATCACGCCGAGGAGGATACCGTCGGAGATGGAGTAGGCCACGGGCATCATCAGCACGGTGATGAACGCCGGGATGCTCTCGGAGTAGTCCTCCCAGTCGATCTTCGCGACCGGGCTCATCATCATCACACCC
>JAFXMA010000160.1 GCA_017530725.1 Bacteroidales bacterium | reverse complement strand
TCCACCTCTTCCTCGAAGGTCTTGCGCACGAACGGGGCGAGATAGAAGTCGAAAGCCGGGATGGCCTGGCCGCCGTGCATCTCGTTCTGCACCGTCTCCATGGAGATGCAGGCGAGGACGGAGGCCGTCTCGATGCGCTTCGCCGGGCGGGATTCGCCGTGGCCGGCTTTCAGGCCGTGCTCCAGGATGAGGTCCAGGGGGTGCTGGATGCAGGTGAGGGACTTCGTGGGATAGTAGTCCTTGTCGTGGATGTGGATGTAGTTCTTGGCGACGGCCTCGCGGACCGGGTCGGAAAGGAGACACTCGTCCACATAACTCTTCGTGGCCTCGGAGGCGAACTTCATCATCATGCCGGCGGGCGTGTCGGCGTTCATGTTCGCGTTCTCGCGGGTGATGTCGTTCACCTGCGCATCGATGATGGTCTGGAAAATCTCGTTGGTCTTCGCCTTGCGGGCCATGTTCCGCTTGTTGCGGTAGCGGATATACTCCTTCGCCACTTCCTGGCGGGGACTGTTCATCAACTGGTTCTCCACGACGTCCTGGATCTCCTCCACGGTCATCTCCTCTTTCTCGAGGGTGGAGATGGCGTGGGCGATCTGGGCGGCAAGCACGATGTCTTCACCGGCTTCGGTAACATCCATCGCCTTGAGGATGGCGGCAACGATCTTCTGGTTATTGAACTCGACGTGTCTTCCGTCGCGCTTTAGTACACGTTTTACCATAGCGTTATGTGTCAGTTAGAGGCAGTGCCGGCGCTGTTTTCAAGGCCGGATGCCAGTAAGGTTTATGTTTATTTTAAAGTCTCGTTTCAGGGGCTCGGGTGTGGGGGCCAGAACCGCAGGGACAAAGATAATTCATTCCCTGCAAATAAAAATAGTTTCCGCCGGAAAAAGTTATTAACAAGACTCCTGTAAACCTGTTAATTCGCTGATTTACAGCGTTTTATTCTAAAAATTAATTTAGAATCATTCCAAATTGGAACTTTCTTGTTACTTTTCGGGCGGAGTTTTCAACAAGGGTGTCCGGGGGGCCTAACGGAGCCAGTTCTCGGGGTTCTGCGGCGTGCGTTCCTTCCAGAGTTGGAAGTGGAACTGGTCCTCGCCGGAGATGGTGTCCACGGTGCCGATCACCTGGCCAGTCTTCACCTTTTCGCCGGCTTTGACGGCCACGGACTTCAGTTTGCAGTAGAAGGTGAAATAGGCGCCGTGCTGGACGAGGACGCACTGGTTGTAGCCCGGGATGACGACGACCTGCGACACGGTACCGTCGAAGACGGCCTTGGCCTGGGCGCCGCGGGCGACGGCGAGGGTGACGCCGTTGTTGAACGGCAACTTGACATTCTTGTACACCGGGTGGTAGTGCTGACCGTAAGACTCGATGACGGAACCCTCGACCGGCCAGGGTAAACGGCCCTTGTTGGCGGCGAAGTTCTTGGAAAGGGTTTCGTCGATGGCGGTGGAAGTGGTCTTCCCGCCCTTGGCGGTGGACTTGCCGCCGGACTTGGGCTTCGCGGTGGCCTTGCGGATGATTTCCGCTATCTCGCGGTTCAGGGCCTCCACTTCGCGGTTCTTCTTCCGCAGTTCGTCCTGATACTTCCGGCGGTCCTTCTCCAGCCGGGAGACCAGGCTGGCGGACTCCCCTTCTTCGGTGCGGAGGGCATCCACATCGGCCTGCCGCTGGCTGCGCAGTTCCCGGGCCGCATCCCTGAGTCCTTCCAACCGCTCTTTCTCGAGTTCGAGTTCGGCCGCGGTCTCCTGGATGCGCTTCCCCTGCTCGGACATATTCCGGGACAGTCCCTTCAGATAGCCGAAACGGCGTACGGCCTGTCCGATGTTCTCGCTGGAGAGGATATACATGTACCAGATCCGGCTGTCGCGGTTCTTGTAGGCGCCTCGCACGAGCCGGTCATAATACAGGGACAACGTGTCGTGACGGGCCTGCAGGCGGTCGATCTCCCGCTGCTTCACCCGCATCGAATCGTCCAGGCTGCGGATCTCGCGGTCGCTTTCGGCGATGAGTTCCTGCCGCGCCGCGATCTTCCGGCGCACCAGCGAGAGGTCCGTAAGGGCCCGGCTGCTGGAGCGGGCGTTGTCCTTGAGTTGACGGTTGATGGCGGCGATCTCCTTCTCCAACTGCGCCTTGCGGGACTCCTGGCGACGGGTGTCCTGCGCGGACGCCGTCACCCCCATCAGGAGCAGCCCCAATATGAGAGGAAGGAAACGCCTCATCGACCGATGGCTTTCAGGCGGGCTTGCACCCGGGAATCCAGGTCGGGGATCTCCCCTTCCGTGTTCTTCGACTTGGCCTGGCTCCAGTACACCTGCGCCAGGTCGTATTCACCGAGGGCGTAGAGGACCTCGGCATAATGGTCCAGTTGGACGGCGCTGTCCTTGCCGCCGTACAGCATCGCGTGCTTGAAGTAAGGCTTCGCATCCTTGTCCCTTCCCAGCAGGTGCAGGATCCAGCCATAGGTGTCCAGGTAAGTGGCGTTGTCGGGTTCGGCATCCACCGTCTTCTTGGACATCGCCAGGGCCTTCTTGAGTTGCTTGCCCTCCTCGCTCAGGTAGTAGGCATAGTTGTTCAGGACCGGCGCGTAGGACGGATCGATCTTCAGGGCCTTGTCATAGGCCTTGTAGGCCGATTTCGTGTCCCCCAGCAGATGGTGCATGTCGCCGATCTGGGACCAGCAGCCCTTGACGAGATCCGTATTCCCGGGTTCCCGGGCGATCAGGTACCGGCAGTTCCGGATGACGGCGTCGTAGTCTTTCAGATAGTAGTTGGCCGAGTTCAGGTAATCCATGAACCCGAGTTCCTGGAACCGGTCGAAAGCGGCGATGCAGCGGTCCCTGACCTCTTCCCACCGTTCGGCCATCATCAGGATCTGGACGCAGGAGACCGTCTGGTTCAGGCTCTCCGGGTACAGGTCGGCCGCCTTCTTGAAACAGTCGATACCCTTGTCCAACTGCCCGGTCGCATAGAAATACCCGCCGGCGGTGGATAAGGCGGCCGTGTCGGAAGGGTGCCGGTCCACGAGCCGGTCCACCATGCCGTCGAAGCCGTCCTTGTGCAGGTTGATGAGTTTCGGGTCCAGGCTGCGGATGATGTTGCTCACATACATTCCCTTCGCCTGGACAGGGACGTTCTCATTGTCGATGAACGCGTCCATCGTCGAGAAATACTCCGGATAGCGGCGGGTGATGCGGAAGACCTCGGCCTTGCCCAGGAGGGCGGGGACATAGTCACTTTGCGTGCGGAGCGCTTCCTCATAGCAGGAAAGCGCGACGGAGTCCTTGTATTCGGCCAGGTAATAATCCCCCATCATGGACAGGATGGAAGGGAACGTGAACTGGTCGTTGAAGTCCTCCAGCACCTTGATCGCTTCCTCGCCTCGGCCCAGTTGGTGCAGGATGTCGTAGCGGGCCCGGACGGCCTCCTCGCTCGGTCCGACGGTCTTTTCGATGTCGTCCAGGGCCTGGAGGGCCTTCTCGTACTTCTGCTGGCCGACATACAGGCTCAGCAGGTCGTACAGCACTTCCGTCTTGTCGGGGAATTCCGCAAGGATGCTCTCGTCCATCTGGACGACCATGTCGATCTCTCCGGCGGCCTGGTAGAGGTCCGCCAGGCGGCGCTTGTACCAATAGTTGTGCGGATCCAGTTCCACTGCCTTCCGCAGGTGCGAGACCGCCGCCTCGGCATTTCCCAGCATCGCCTCGTCCAAACCCAGGTAATACCAGACGGCATCGTTGTCGGGAGCCGCCTTGGAAAGGGTCTGGAGCAGGGTGCGGGACTGCGCAAAACTGCGGTTATTATAGAGGGCCACGGCGTCCATCAACTGGTTGTCCACCGTCTGCCCGAAGGCAAACGTCCCCAGCAACAGGAACAGTCCGGCCAGCAGAATCCTTCTTCTCATCTTCGTTGACTGTGCAGTGTTCATAAGTCCACTTACAAAAATAATACAAATCACGGAAAATTTTACCAAATTTGTGTCCGCATACTTTTTTCCAGGGCGGATGAAACGTTTTATCGGCAATTTGCATCTTATTACCTGGACGACAACCGATGACCCTCCTGCGGGCGGCGGCTCCCTGGAACGACTGGTTCCGGCCTGCCGGAGCGGAGACAGGAAAGCGCAGAAGCGCCTGTTCGACGCCCTCGCCCCCAAGATGATGGCACTCTGCCTCCGGTACACCGGAGACCGGCCCACGGCCGAAGACGTGCTGCAGGACGGGTTCATCACGTTGTTTTCCAGGCTTGACAGTTATTCGGGGGCTGGCTCCTTCGAAGGCTGGGCCCGCCGGATCTTTGTCAATACTGCCCTGATGCATTTGCGGAAGACGGACGCCCTGAAACTCAGTGACGACATCTCGGAAGCCCGGGGGCTTTTCACGGAGGAGGCTACGCCCGTCCAGAAGATAGGATACCGCGAACTGATGACGCTCATCGAGCGGCTTCCCGCCGACGCCCGTACCGTCTTCAACATGTACGTGATCGAAGGATATTCCCACAAGGAAATCGCGGAAACGCTGGGCTTCAACGAAGCCACCTCGCGTTCCAAACTCCAACGGGCGCGGATCAGGCTGCAGGAAATGATCAAGGAACAGGAGAAAAAATGAAAGAGAACGAATTTGACATATATGTAAGGAACCTGATGGCCGGGGCGGAGGAATCCGTCTCGCCGGATGTGTGGAAGGGCGTGGAGGCCGGTCTGGACCGGGCTGCCCGGAAGCGCGTGGTTCCCCGCTGGCTCTGGCGCGGCGTAGCCGCCGCTGCCGTCGCTGCCGCCGCAGCCGCTTTCGTGCTGCTGCGCCCCGGGCAGAACCTTTCTAACCAACCAACTATACAACAACCCGTCGCGCAAGCGACAGACGCCACTCTTCCGGCCGAAACCCGGCCGGAAGAGGACGACGTCACCCCGATCCAGCAGCAGGTCGCACGGCTGCAAGGCCGGCGCGCCCAGTTGCTGGAAGTCCCCGTCGTTCCCGAGGCCGTGGAAGAACTTCCCGTCACCGTGGAAGTGCCCGCCCAGCAGGATACCCGCCGTCCCGACACCATCGTCGATCCGGATGCGAACGCGCAGGACACGTTCGCCTCTGACGGAGAGGCCCTGCGCCAGTTGGCCTTCGAAGAGCACAAGACGCATCGCAAGGGCGAACTCTGGATGAGCGTCCTGGGCGACATCCAGTCCAACACGCGGCCCGAAGGGCCTTCCCGCACGATCCACCGCTCGCCCGGCATGTTCATCATGCCCGCCCCCACCGAGACCAAGATCGCCCGCGAGGGGACCGAATTCAGTTTCGGTCTGCCGGTTTCCGCCGGTATCGGCCTCCGCTACGACTTCAACCCCCGCTGGGGCATCGGCACGGGCGTCGTGTACACGAACCTGAGCCGCTCCTTCCTGGGTGATTACCAGGAAGTGGAGAACGGCGCCTTCACGAAGCAACTGTTCGACACCGACATCACGAACCAGCAGCACTACATCGGCATTCCGCTGAACGTGTTCTTCAACATCGTGAACACCGGCAACTGGAACTTCCACGTCCGCCTGGACGGGATGGGCGAGAAACTCATCGACAACCATTTCCTCATCCACGACGGAGACGGGGACATCCACCTGCATCAGAAGACAAACGGCCTGCAGTTCTCCACCGGCGTGGGCGTGGGCGTCGAATTCAAGTTCTCCCCGAACATCGGCATCTACTTCGACCCGACCATCCGCTACTACTTCGACTGCAACCAGCCGCGCTCCCTGCGCACGATCCAGCCGCTCCGGATGGACTTCGAAGCCGGCCTGCGATTCTCCCTGGGAAGATAAGAAACAGATAATCTCCATACTGAAACAACACAAGTTATCAACAACCTGTGTTGTTTTTTGTTTCGGTGCGCTATCTTCGGCGAAAAAAGGACATGCGCACGAGAATCATCTTGACCGGCCTCGCCCTCCTCGCGACGGCCTGCTTCCGGGAGCCCCTGTTTCCCGGAACCCCCAGAAGTTCCCACGAACCCAGCCCCGGACGGCAGCGGGCGGATACTTCCGCCGCGGCTCCGCCCGGAGAGCATGTTTACCTGACCGCCGTCCGCTTCCCAGACGGCTATGCCTGGGACCTGGACACCTGCGCCGTGGACGGGGATGTCTGGATCGACCTGTACCGGGACGGAAATCGGATCAGGAGCGTCCCGGCCGGCGCCAGCGTACATCCCGACATGCACCGCTTCGCGGGCGGTCACCTGTACACGGACTATTCCACGGAGACGGAGACGGTCCTTTCCCGGAACGGGGCGGAATTGTTCCGCTACGAAGGACGGGAATCGCTCCGGGGCTTCCTGGTGCGGGAGGATGGGATCCACACCCTCGGGCAGGACCGGGACGGAGACGGATTCACCTACCGGATCGACGGACGGGTCGTGTTCCGGAGCGAGACGGGGGAAGTCCTGGGCGGCTTCGACGGGACCGGGGCGCCCGGCGGGGCCTTGACGGAATCCGGGGAAGACGACGTATTCTACGCCTGCTGGCACCCTTCGGAAAGAGGCCGGGAATACCATGTGATGCGGAATTCGGAGCGGTACCTGTCCTTCCCCGCCGCCGATGGGACACGGGAAATCCTGGTCTCGGACGGGGTGGTCTCCCGCGTGCAGTCGAAACCGCGCAGCCTGGTCCTGGAAGTGGACGGGGCGGCCGTGCCGCTGGGCATGACCGGCGGGGAATACTGCCTCTGGTGCCGGATGGCCGCCTGGGAGGGAGATGTCCTGGCCCTCGTCTGTGCCAAGAGTGCGGACGGGAAACGGTATTTCCTGCAGACGGCCGGCGGGAGGAAGTTCACGCCTCCCTCCGGAGAAACCGTGTCGGACCTGCTGTGTGACGGGAAACGGTTGGGCTGGACCGTCATCGACCGGAAGGGCAGCCTCCTCCGCATCCGATGGAGCGACGGCAGCGTGACAGAGGGAACGGGCGGATACCTGGCCTCCGGCCGGTGCGCCCTCCTCCACGATGGCCGCCTTCTCCTCGCCCTGACCGGCCGTGACGGCGTCCCGAACCGTTTCCAGGAGGATGACGCCCGCACGGACATCCCTTTCAACGGCTATTTCACGTCGGTTACTGTGGAATAATTGCTATCTTTGCGGGTATGATCACCTACCCGAACGTCAAGTTGAACCTGGGACTTCATGTCCTGCGGCGCCGCGAAGACGGCTACCACGACCTGGACACCCTTTTCGTCCCCTGTACCGATTTCCACGACACGCTGGAGGTCATCACAGGCGACGACTACAGCCGGACTTCGGCCCATTTCCAGGAAACGTATGCGGGGGCGCAACTCGCCCAGGCCATTACGCCCGACGGGAAACTGATGGTCACCCTCGCCCGGAAGGAAGGGGTGGACTGGGATCCGTTGAAAGACTTGACGGCCAAGGCCTACGGACTCCTGGCGGAACGGTACAAACTGCCGCCGATGAAGGTTTTCCTGGAGAAGACCTCGCCCGTGGGGGCCGGTCTCGGCGGGGGCAGCGCCGATGCGGCCTTCGCCCTGCGGATGATGGCGGAACTCGCCGGCCTGGCACTCTCCGACACCGAACTCGCCGCCCTGGCCGCCCGGCTGGGCAGCGACTGCGCCTTCTTCGTTTACAACCGGCCCATGCTGGGCTCCGGCCGGGGAGAGATCCTGGAGCCTTTCGACATCGACCTTTCCGCCTACCGGCTGGAGGTGACCGTCCCGGACGGCATCGCCGTTTCCACGGCTGACGCCTACCGCGGTATCGTCCCCGCGGAACGGGAACACCCGCTGCGGGAAATCCTGGCCCTCCCCGTCACGCAGTGGAAAGGCCGGATGGTGAACGATTTCGAAAAAACCGTCTTCGCGAAATACCCCCGCCTGGCGGAAATCAAGCAGTCCCTGTATGACCGCGGGGCCGTCTATGCGGCCATGTCCGGCAGCGGCTCGGCCCTGTTCGCACTCTATCGGAAATAACCCCGAATCCTTTTGATTCATAAGCCAAAGAGGCGTAATCGTATCAATCCGGTATATTATTACCGGATTTTTCTTATCTTTGTCAATCGCACGCTATGAAAAAACGGCACACCGTGCCTTAATTGACTGACTATATTCTGTTTAACCTAAATTGTGTGAAATGAAAAGACTCCTTCTTTTCCTGGCTGCATTCGCAGCCATCGCCAGTACCGCATTCGCACAGGTTTCCACCGTCCGCGGCTCCGTCAAGGATGACACCGGAGAGCCGCTGGCCGGCGTGTCCGTCCTCGTGAAGGGCACCCAGGTGGGAACGGTCACCGATATCGACGGTACTTTCCTTCTCCGCGGCGTCCCCGCAAGCGGCAAGACCCTCGTCATCTCCTTCATCGGCATGGAGACGCAGGAGGTTCCCGTGCAGCCCGAAGTGAATGTCGTCCTCTACCCCGACAGCGAAGCGCTGGAGGAAGCGGTCGTGACCATCGCCTACGGCGCCGCGAAAAAGTCCACGCTGACGGGCGCCATCGCCTCGGTGAACAGCGAGCAGATCGTCAACCGCCCCACGTCCAGCGTCACTTCCGCCCTGGAAGGCACCGTCTCCGGCGTCCAGATCAACTCCACGATCGGCTCTCCGGGTAACGACCCGCACGTGTACATCCGCGGCGTCGGCACCATCAACGGTTCCTCCTCCATCCTGTATATCCTCGACGGCGTGGCCTTCGGCGGCAACATCTCTGACCTGAACCCGGCCGACATCGAGTCCATCACCGTCCTGAAGGACGCCGCCTCCGCCGCCCTGTACGGCAACCGCGCCTCCAACGGCGTCATCCTGATCACCACCAAGAAAGGCTCCCAGGGCCGGCTCCAGATGAACCTGGACATCAAGCAGGGCGTCTATCAGCGCGGTATTCCCGAGTACAGGCTCGCCGATGCCCGCAACTGGATGGAAATCTACTGGCAGGCCATGAAGAACGAGCAGATCGCCAACGGTTCTTCGCCGGAGGAGGCCGCCGCCTACACCTCCGCCAACCTCATCGCGGATAAAGTATGGATCAACGTGTTCGACAAGCCGGCCGACAAACTCTTCGACGAGAACGGCAAGATGGTCCCCGATGCACAGATCAGCAGCAACTTCGCCGATGACCTGGACTGGTACAAGTTCGGTCTCCGCAACGGCCGCCGCTCCGAGTACAACTTCAGCGGAAACGGCGCCACCGAGAAAAGCGACTACTTCTTCTCCCTCGGTTACCTGGACGAGAACGGTTACGTGAACAACAGCGGCTTCGAGCGTTTCTCCGCGCGCGCCAATGTGAACATCCGTCCCGTCAACTGGTTCAAAGGCGGCCTGAACATCAATGCCACCCACCAGAACTACTCCAACACGAACGGCAACGAGTCCGGCGCCAGCAGTTACACGAACCTGTTCATGTATGCCCGCCAGATTGCCCCGGTCTATCCGGCCCACCTCCACTACAACGAACTCGGCGAAGCCAATTACGGCCAGTACATCCTGGACGCCAATGGGAACAGGCAGTGGGACGGCGGCGACTACCTCAATGCCGACGGTGCGACCGTCCAGACCCGCAACCAGTACCCCGACCGCCATGTCCTCTGGGAGAATGAACTCAACAAGGACGTCACCTTCCGCAACACGATGAACGCCACGGCCACGGCCGATTTCTACTTCCTCAAGGACTTCACTTTCACCGTGACCGGCAACATGGCCACCCGCATCGACGCCGAGAAGACCTACAACAGCGCCGTCATCGGCGATGGCAAGAGCAACAACGGCCGTGGAGGCCGCTACGAGTACAATTACGTCAACTGGCAATTGCAGGAGCACCTCCGCTGGAACCATCAGTTCGGAGACCACAACGTCAACGTCCTGGCCGGCCATGAGAATTACTACTGGGACCGTGAGTACCTGTATGCCTACAAGACCGCCGAGGTCCTTCCGGGCAAGAACAACCTGAAGAACTTCACCGAACTCACGGAGACTTATTCCTACAGCGACCACTACCGCACGGAAAGTTTCCTGGGCCGTATCCGTTACGCCTATCTGGACAAGTACAATGTCGAGGCTTCCTTCCGCCGGGACGGTTCCTCCCGCTTCGGCGAGGGCAGGAAATGGGGTAACTTCTGGTCCGTCGGCGCCAACTGGATGATCTCCAGGGAACCCTTCATGCAGCCGCTCACTTGGGTGAACAGCCTCAAACTCCGCGCCGACTACGGCGAGGTGGGCAATGACGCCTCCGCCGGCTACTACGCCGACCGCCTCCTGTACACCGCCGGCAAGAATGACAGCCGCGGCGCCTTCTGGCTGTCCCAACTGGAGTCCCCGGACATCAAGTGGGAGACCAGCGCCTCCTGGGGCGTCGGTGTGGAAGCCCGCTTCTTCAACCGGTGGAACCTCAATGCCGAGTACTTCGACAAGCGGAACCGGGACCTGATCTTCAACGTGAACAATCCCCTTTCCGCGGGCGCGACGGAGACCGGCAGCGCCGTCTCCACGGTGGCCCAGAACCTGGGAACGATCTCCAACCACGGCGTCGAGATCGAAACCGACTTCGACGTCATCCGCACCCGGGACCTGCGCCTCAACGTGATGGGGAACGTCTCCTTCATCCGGAACAAGGTCGTCACCCTTCCGGAAAAGAACAAGGACGGCATCATCTCCGGCACGCACAAGATCATGGAAGGCCACGACCGGTACGAGTACTTCGTCTATCGCTTCATGGGCGTGGACCAGATAACCGGCCGCTCCCTGTACAAGTTCGATGATGAGAATTACTACATCACCGACGACAACACCAAGGAAGGCAAGATCCTCTTCGGCAAGGCCGAGAACAAGGATGGCGACGCCAACACGCTGATGGCCGCCGAAAACTACACCGTCATCAACGGGACTCCGTATGTATTCAAGCCGTCCAGTTACGGCGCCCGCGAGTTTACGGGTACGTCTTCACTGCCGAAGGCCTTCGGCAGTTTCGGCCTGAACCTCACCTGGAAGAACTTCACGGTTTCCTCCCTGTTCACCTACGGCCTCGGCGCCAAGGTCTATGACGATGTCTATGCCGGGCTGATGTCCCTTTCGGGCAACCCCAGCAGCAAGCATGAGGACCTGGTCAATGCCTGGACGCAGGCGCCCGCCGGCATGAAGGAGGACTCGGCCGACCGGATCGACCCGAACGGCATCCCGCAGGTCAACACCGCCCTCAGCAGTGACAACAACGCCGGTACGACGGACCGATGGCTCATCTCCGGTGACTATCTCGTCCTGAAGAACCTGTCCGTCTCCTACCAACTTCCCAAGAAGTGGCTCGCCCCGCTGAGCCTCCAGGGAGTCACCCTCAGCGCCAACGTAGAGAATCTCAAGACCTGGTCGGCCCGGCAGGGCCTGAACCCGCAGCAGTCCCGTGGGGGCGTCCAGTCCAACTACCTCGTCACGCCGCGCGTGATGACCCTGGCCCTCAGCGTCCGGTTCTAACTCCCGTAAATCGACATCATTATGAAAAAAACCTATATTCTGAGCGCTTGCATCGCTATCTCGGCCCTGTTCACGGTTTCCTGCTCGAAAGAGTATCTGGAAGTCGCCCCGGAGAGTTCGGAGTCTCCCGCCACCATCTTCGCCACCACCGACATGGCCCGCACGGCCGTGAACGGCCTGGCCAAGATGATGACCACCCAGTACCTGGGCGTCCAGGGAATGAACGGAGAAGGTACCATCATCAACTGGTACAACAACTATATGGGCAACGATGCCCAGAAGTGCAACCTGACCGGATGGACGAACACCATCAACAGCAACTGGCATGAGTCCCCGACCAGCAACTACGACATCTATCCCTGGTACTATTATTACAAACTCATCGGCAACGCCAATGCGGTGATCGAGAAGATCGACGCCGCGGAAGGCCCGGAGGCCGAACGGCAGTTCCTCAAGGCGCAGGGCCTGGTGTACCGCGCCTATTCCTACCTCCAACTCGTCCAGTTCTACTGCCGCCGCTGGAGTGACGGCGTCGTGGAGAACGACGGGATTCCCCTCCGCCTGGACACCAGCACCGGCGACCTCGCGAAATCGTCCGTCCCGAAGGTCTATGCCCAGATCTATGCCGACCTGGACGAGGCCATCAGACTCTTCACCGATTCCGGCCTGACCCGGTACACCTGCTATTCCAACTTCAGCGACCACAACTTCCTGCCGGACGTGGATGTCGCTTACGCCGTGTACGCGCGCGCCGCCATCACCCGCGAGGACTGGGCCAACGCCGCCAAATACGCGGCTCTTGCCAGCCAGGGTTACAAGTACATGACGAAGGACCAGTACATGAAAGAAGGATTCAGCAACGAGAACGATGAATGGATCTGGAGCGTGTACGAGGCGGAAGACCAGACCCTCTACTACTATTCATTCTACGCGTACATCGGGTCCAATTCGTCCGCCGGCAGTTGCAAGAACACCCCGTTCGCCATCTCCAAGGAACTGATCGACCAGATTCCGGAAACCGACGTCAGACGCACGATGTTCCTGGTTCCTACCGAGGAAGAGTTCGCCGACAAGAACCTGAACAAGACCAACGGCAATGCGAAGTCCTCTTCCGCCCTGTACAAGCGGGCGAAGTCCCAGTACGCCGACAAGATGTTCGAAACCAGCCAGGTATTCATGTACATGCAGTACAAGTTCCAGGCGGCGTTCATGCCGGGCGGCGGCTGCTTCCCGCTCTTCCGCATGGCCGAAATGTCCTTCATCGAGGCCGAAGCCGCCTGCCATACCGGCAACGAGGACAAGGCCAGGGAGATCCTCAACACCATCAACCAGGTGTATGACCCGGAATACGACTGCACCAAGACGGGTGCCGACCTCCTCGCCGAAGTCAAACTGTACCGCCGTTTCCACCTCTGGGGAGAAGGCCACGACTGGTTCGATTTCAAGCGCTGGGGAGACACGATGGTCCGTACCTCCATCGCCAAGGGCGGCAGTTGGCACGCGAACTTCGCCATCACCGTCAAGCCGGACGAGAAGAACCACTGGACCTGGACCATCCCGAACCGGGAACGCGACTACAACAAACTGATCAACAAGATGGCGGACTAACCCGTCGCGTCAGTACTGATCGACTCGGCCTCCCAGGGTGCTGGGAGGCCTTTTTCATGCACTTTTCTTTGAAACAACCCAAAACATTTCGCCACATTTTTCCGTTTCTTGCCCCCGGTCCCGGGAGATTTCCGTAGGTTCGGGCAAAAAGGACTATGCTGGTATATGTACATGGAGCGAAGTGCGTCGGGATCCAGGCGGTTCCGGTGACGGTGGAGGTGGATATCACCCTGGGGATCGGGATCCATCTGGTGGGACTGGCCGATGCGGCCGTGAAGGAGAGCCTCTTGCGTACGGTGACGTCGCTGCAGGCGAAGGGGTTCCGCATTCCGGGGAAGAAGATCGTGATCAACCTGGCGCCGGCGGACCTGCACAAACAGGGAAGCGGTTATGACCTTCCCATCGCCCTGGGAATCATCGCCGCCTCGGAGCAACGTTCCCTGCCCGGACTGGAAAAGTATCTGATCATGGGCGAATTGGGGTTGGACGGCAGCATCCGCGAGGTGGCAGGTACCCTACCGATGGTGGAACTCGCCGTCGAACGCGGTTTCAAGGGGGCCATCCTGCCGGAAAGGTCGGCCTTGGAAGCGGTGGATTTCGACGAGACGCTGGTCTTCGGCGTCCGGACGCTGGACGACGTGCTCCGCATCCTGGAGGAAAAGGAGGATCCGTCGGACCTGCTGGTCTGGAACACGGAATGCTACGGGGCCGCCCTCCGGGAAGAGCGGGAGCGGCCCGTAGCGGCCGAATACATGGACTTTGCCGACATCCTGGGACAGGAAAGCGCTAAACGGGGCGTGGAAATTGCGGCCGCGGGCGGCCATAACCTTATTTTCATCGGAGCCCCCGGTTCCGGGAAAAGTTCCATGGCGAAGGCCGTGGCCGGCATTTTACCGCCAATGACACGGGAAGAATCGTCGATTACCTCCAAAATCTGGTCGGTGGCAGGCAAAACAACGGGGCATCTGGGCCTCATGCGCCGACGCCCGTTCCGTGCGCCGCATATTTCCGCCTCCAAGGCGGCCATCCTGGGAGGCGGGAGTGGGGAGAACATCCTCCCGGGGGAAGTGAGTCTGGCATCCGGAGGCGTTCTCTTTGCCGACGAGTTCTGCGAAGCCCCCAAATCTACCCTGGAAGCCCTCCGCGGGCCGCTGGAGGACCGAAAGGTCACCATCTCCCGGCTCAAGGCGAAAATAGTGTATCCCGCCTCTTTCATGCTCATAGCCGCCTCCAACCCCTGCCCCTGCGGCTATTACGGCGAAGGCGAGCGCTGCACCTGTTCCGTCGGGGCACGGGCCGCCTATCTGTCGAAACTCAGCGGGCCGATCATGGACCGTATCGACCTGCAACTCTGGATCCATCCCGTCGAGACCGCGGCCCTTATCCAACGGCGGAAAGGCGAGCCCTCCGCGGCCATCGCCGCCCGCGTCCTGAAAGCCCGGAACATCCAGCAGGAACGGTTCCGGGGCGCCAGTATCTTCACCAACGCGGAGATGTCCTCCAAACTCCTGGAACACTTCTGTCCCCTCTCCGACGACTGCAAGGCCACACTGGAGCGCATCATCGACCGCCTGGGCCTTTCCGCCCGCGCCTACACCCGCATCATCAAGATCGCCCGCACCATCGCCGACCTCGCCGGCCTCCCAGACATCCTGCCGGGTCACCTCCTCGAAGCCGCCGGCTACCGTTTCCTGGACCGGAGGAATATTCTGGATTTATGATTATCTTTGTACCGCCATGATGCACGAAATCCATATCAAGGACCTGAACGACCTGGACCGGGCCGCGGGGGAATTCCTCGAGGCCGTCGGGGACCGGAAACTGATTGCATTCTACGCGCCGATGGCGGCCGGGAAGACAACCTTCACCACGGCCGTTTGCAAGCGGCTCGGGGTACATGAGGATGCCGTGAGTTCCCCGACCTTCGCCATCGTCAACGAATACCGCACCGGCTCGGGCGAGCCCATGTATCACTTCGATTTCTATCGCATCGAGCGGCCGGAGGAGGCTTATGACATCGGCCTGTACGACTATCTGGACAGCGGTTTCCTGTGCCTGATGGAGTGGCCGGAGAATATCGGGGAACTGCTCCCCGAGGAGACCCTCAGGGTTCATATTACCGTGAATCCGGACGAATCCCGGACCCTTTCCTGGGAAGATTAGAGTTTCGAAGGGATGACCTTCAGCCTGTCCTGATAGATGGACTTCAGACGCGCGACTGCGTCCCGGAAGGTCATGTTCTCGTCACCGTTGATGATCTTGCCTCCGTTCTGGGACCTGTCGTCTGCCGGATTCCACATCGCGAAATTCAACCTGGCCGACTCCGTGAGCAGTTTCTCGCATTCGTCCATGTAGGCCGGAATGGTCTGCAACTGCGGAAGCAGTTCCTGGAAACGCGCCTTCACCTTCGCCTTGAACGCCGGATCCTGGAACAGGCGGGCATACCAGATGGCCTGTCCGTTGACAAGTCCCGTCCGGGCCTGGGGGGAGGTATTGTACGAAAGGACGCCCCAGTCGAAGTCCCAGCAAGGGCCGGCGACCAGTTTCCCGCCGCGGTCCTTGTGCATGAACACGCTGCCGGGATTCCCCAGTTCGTGGTTCCCCATCACCTCGAAGACAATCCAGTAGTCGATGAACGAGGCCTCGTCGATATAGGCCCGCCACCCCTTTTCCGGATCCGTGAAATCCTTGCCGTACAAGGCGTTCGCGGCGTCGGAGACGTACTTTTTGATGTAATTGAGTTGCGGCTGGGTGAGGTCGTCCGGGTCGGGGTACTTGACGCCGAAGGGGATACCGCTGCCCCACTGTTGGTTACGTCCATGCGGGTCGGTCCACTGGACCTCGTTGTCGTAGTGGAAATCCAGTTCCAGCAGGTAGCCGCCGGTCACGGCTTCGCCGGCATTGTCTTCCGGAGTCATTTCGGTGATGTCCACCCGGTGGTTGTCCACCCGCACCTGCTCGATCAGGAGGTATGAGCCCAGGTGCTTCCCGTTCAGGACCAGTTCCACCGGCACGCAGCCGGGCGTCCAGTCGAGATTCGTCATCGATGCCACCTTCATGGAGACGAGGTTCCGCATCAGGGTTCGGTCCATGAAATTCGCGAGGAGGACCCAGCGCTTGTGCTTGTGCATCCCGAAGATGTGCTGCTTCTCCTCCAGTTTCACGAGATAAGGCTTCTTGGGCCAGTACCAGGTCGTATTGCCACGTCCCCGGATCTCGCATTTCACCGCTTCCAGGCCGTCATAGCCACCCGCACCCTTGATCTTGATCGAGGCGGGCACGTAATCTTCCTTGGAATTCACGGCGCGGCCGCCCTGCGTATCCACATAGACCGTAGGCAGGCCGGTCTTGACGAGGAGACCGTAGCCGGCGCCTTCGCTCCGGACCGTGAAATAGGCGGAAGGGACATAAGAATTGGACCCGCTGTTCTCGATGAGCAGCCGTACCTCCCGGCTATAGTCATCCTCCACCCCCAAATCGGTCAGGAATGCGGTGTAGGAGCCCTTTTCCGCACCGGGAGCGATCCGGGAAATCCGGAACTCGGTCACCGCTTTCCCATCCTTCGCCGTCAGGCGGATCTGGCAATCCGGGGCATCCGGCGAATACTTGAAGACATAGTCGGGCTCCTCAACCCGGAAAGGAAGTTCCACCGTCCCCTTCGGATTCAGGACCAGCGTCGTTTCCGACACGGAAACCGAGAGCAGGCGGGGCTGGGAAGAGGGAACCGGTTCGAGGTCATCCCCACCGCAGGCGGCCGCCACAAAAACGGCGGCCACCAGGGTCAGCGGGATTGTCCAATGCAGGCGCATGCCGTAAAGTTAGCAAAAAAAAACGCTATTCCACCTGGAAGGATACCGGATCTCCGGACGCGCTGTCACCGGCCACCCAGAGTTGGAAGTCGCCGGACTCCACTTTCTTCACGCCGTCCAGGCCATAGAAGGCCAGGTCGGATACGGGAACCGTGAGCGTCAGGTTCCGGCTCTCTCCGGCTTTCAAGGTCACCCGCTGGAAGGCTTTCAGTTCCTTCACCGGACGGGTGATGGAACCCACGAGGTCGCGGATATACACCTGCACCACTTCCGTACCGTCGCAATCGCCGGTATTGGCCAGGGTCAGCGATACCCGGATCTCGTCCTCCGGCCCGTAAACCGCCTTGTCCAGGGTAATCCCGGAATAGGCGAACTGCGTATAACTGAGGCCGTAGCCGAAGGGGAACAGCGGATAGGCGCCGTAGTCGAGATAGTAGGACGTGTTGCCCAGGGAAGTCTGGCCGGCCTCCATCCCGATGTCGTCGAGCAGGGTTTCCCCGTTGTAAGGGCGGCCGGTCATGTTGTGGCTGTAATAGAGCGGAGCCTGTCCCACCGTGCGGAGGAAGGTGATCGGGGTCTTTCCGGAAGGGTTCACATCGCCGAACAGGAGGTTCGTCAACGCCGGGCCGCCCATCGTTCCGGGATGGAAGGCATAGAGCATGGCGTTGCAGTTCGGGAGATCGCGCTCGATGGTGAGCGGACGTCCGGCCATCACCGTGGCCACGACCGGCTTGCCGGCCGCCTTCAAGGCAGCGAGCAGTTCGCTCTGGGAGCCTTTCATGTTCAAGTCGGCCAAGGCGTGGGCCTCGCCGGAGAGGATGGCTTCCTCACCCAGGAACACCAGTACCACGTCGGCACGCCGGGCGGCAGCGACCACATCCTGGAAGGAGTCCCGCTTCTCACGGCTGTACCGCAGTCCGGGGACATAGGTCACTTTGCCCGGGAACCGCTCCTGGAGCGCCTTCAGCGGGGTGACGGTGTGGGATTTCTCGCCGTCGAAGGCCCAGGTGCCCAACTGGTCGTGCGGGGCGTCGGCCATCGGGCCGGTCACCAGGATGGAGCGGACGGCATCGGCCTTCAGGGGCAGCACCCCGTCGTTCTTCAGGAGGATGGCGGATTCCTCGGCGGACCGCTGCGCGGCGGCGAGGTGGTCCGGGGCATACTGGACAGCCGCAGCCTTCCCCGCATCCACGTACGGATGCTCGAAGAGCCCGAGGACGAATTTCACCCGGAGGATGTTCCGGACGGCATCGTCGATGGCCGCTTCCTTCACGGCGCCGGTCTTCACCAGTTCTTCCAGGTGCGAAAGGAAGCCATAGGTCATCATGTCCATGTCAACCCCCGCTTCCAAGGCCTTGCGGGCCACGTCCTTGCGGTCCGTGCCGAACCCGTGGACGATCATCTCGCCCATCGAGTTCCAGTCGGTGACCACCAGGCCGTCGAAGCCCCACTCCCCGCGGAGGATGTCCTTCACCACGAAGGTGTTGCCCGTGGAGGGAACGCCGTCGTTGTCGTTGAAGGAGGTCATCAGCGTCATCGCTCCGGCCTCCACGGCCGCCTGGAACGGCGGCAGATAGACATTCCGGAGTTGGCGCTCGGTCAAGAAGGTGCTGTTGTAGTCACGGCCGCCTTCGGCAGCGCCGTACCCCACGAAATGCTTGATGCAGGCGGCCATGGACGTGGTGTCCGGCTGCCGGCCCTGATAGCCGTACACCATGGCTTCGGCCATCCGGGCATCCAGGTACGTATCCTCTCCGCTGCCTTCGGCGATGCGGCCCCAGCGCGGGTCGCGGGCGATGTCCAGCATCGGCGAGAACGTCCAGCGGACACCCTGCGCCGTCGCTTCCAGCGCCGCCATCCGGGCACCCTGTTCCACCAGGTCGGGGTCGAACGTGGCCGCCAAGCCCAGCGGAATCGGGAACACGGTATGGAAGCCGTGGATCACGTCCCGGGCGATCAGCAGCGGAATGCCCAGCCGGGACTCCTCCACGCTGATGCGCTGGAACTCGTTGACCTTCTGCGGGTCCACCTCGTTCAGGATGGAGCCCACCTGCCCATTGCGGATCGCTTCGGCATAGTTGGCGACATCCCCGCCTCCCGACAACTGGTTCATCTGGCCGATTTTCTCCGCCAGCGTCATCCGGGAAAGGAGGCGCTCGATGCGCTGCTCGGTTTCGGGGGTGGAACCCACCGTGGTGGTCTTCCGCCCCTGGCAGGAGACCACCGCGGCAAGCACCGCAAGGATCAGGATTCTCGAATGTTTCATCGTTCGTTCATCATTTTTGGAAAACGCGGACGTAATCCACGGACATGGTCACGGGAAGGACGCTTTCATCCACGCCCTGGCTTCCGCCCCAGTTTCCGCCCCATGCGAGGTTCAGGATGACATAGAAAGGTGCGTCGTACGGCCAGTCGTCGTGCCCGAGATTCCGGTTCGCATAGGTGAGCAGCACTTTACCGTCCACGAAGGTGGTGATTTTCTCGTGCGTCCATTCGATCGCATAGACATGGTAATCTCCTTCCGCTCCGGCGCAGTACATCTCCTTGGTCACCTGCGTATTGTTCGTGTGCACATGCGCATTCGCATGCAGGCTGCTGGAAACATAGTTCGGATGATAGCCGACTTCCTCCATGATATCGATCTCTCCGCTGTCGGGCCAGCCGGTATAGTTTACCGGCATCATCCAGAAGGCGGGCCAGGTTCCCTTGCCTTTGGGCAGTTTGATGCGGCCTTCGATGTAGCCGTATTTCCAACCCTGTTTCACATGGGCATAGACACGGCCGGAGTAGATCTTCCCGCCTTCCTTGAAGCAATGGATATGCAGGGACCCGTCCTGGATCTCCGTCACGACACTGCCGGAAGAAGTCTGGTGGTTGACATAGTTCTGCAGTTCATTGTTCACCCAGCCCGCGCTTTTCACCTCGTGGGTCCAATGGTCCGGATCCAGCGCAGTGCCCTCATCGAACTCATCGTGCCAGACCAGATGATAGCCTTCGGGAGCCACGATCTCACCCGGATCCGGCGGGAGATCCTCCTGGCTGAAGCCCTGCTTGACAGGAACCTCCAGCGACTTGGAACCGTACCGGAAAGTGACGGTGTTCTCGCGGTCCTTGCCGGTCCGGTTGGTGGCAAGCGTGACCTTCACGTCCGAGGTGCCCTTGATGCCGCCCGAAGGAGACACCGTGCACCAATCCTTATCGGCTGCAGCCACACCCCAGTCCCCGGTGGCGGTAACGGTCAGGACGACCGTCTGCGCCTCGAAGGAGGCATTGACACTGGAAGGATTGACCGACAACGTGACCTCGGCGGGCGTGGACGGAACGGGTTCCGAGCCACATCCGCAGGAGAAGATGAAAAGGGTTGCCGCGCAAAGCGGCAGCAACCCTTTCGTTATCACGTCGGTCATCATTTCTCGCGGATGACGAAGTCCTTGATGGTGATCTGGGCTCCAACGGGCATCCGGCCGAAGTCGAAGATGAGCAGGAGCGTCTCGTCGCTCTCCATCGAGATATCGTCGCGCTCATACACCAGCGGAGTGCCTCCGGTAATCTCGACGCCGCCGTCATAGAAGAACTCGACGCCGCCCGGATCGCTCTCGGACGTGTTCTTGAGGGTAATCACGCCGCTCTCCGTGGACTCGATGGTGACCGAATAGTAATACGTGGCCGTCGGGTCGATCTCGAAGTTGGTGTGGATCTTCGTCTGGCCCATCCACTCTTCACCGCCGATACCTTCGGGGATCGTGAGCGTGACGACGCCGTTGGAGAGAACGCCCAGGGGATCCAGGCCGCCGCCCCAGCCCTGCGGGGTGAACCAGGTCTCAAGACGGGCCTGGATGGGCGTGACCTCCCGGACCTCGATATCGCTGATGGTGACCTCCGTACCCGGCTCGAAACGGCCGAAGTCGAAGATGATCATCATCGTTTCGTCGCTGTTCATGCTCACGCCCTGCTTCTGGACCAGGAGCGTCTCGCCGGCCTCGACCTCGAGTTCGTTGTCATAGAAGAACTGGGCGTCTTTCGGATCGCTCGCGGATGTGTTCTTGGCCGTGAACGTGCCGCCGTTCGAGGCCGTGACCTTCGCGGAATAGTTGTACTTCGCATTCGGGTTGATGGCGATGTTGGTGTGCAGTTTGACCTGCCCCATCCATTCGGCTCCACCCACGCCGTCAGGCACGGTGAGGGTCACCGTTCCGTCAGCGTAGTTGGCATGGGCCTCGAGACCGCCCGACCAGTCACCTCCGCTGAACCAGGTCTCGAGCAGGTCGAGTGCGCTGTCGGAGAAGAGGTTTTCGCCCTGGGAGTAGATGTACTCGCCGGTGTATTCGTCGTCACCGCCGGGACCGCTCTGACCGTCCTTCGGCTTGAAGATGAGTTGCCAGGCGATAATGCCGTCGAAGTAGGCTACCAGGACCAGTTTGTCGGCGGTGTTCTCCTTGATGTACAGTTTGGTAGGCTGGGTAAGCACCTCGGGCCTCGGGACATAGGAGAAGAAGATGCCGGTCGGGAGTTCGATATAGTCGCCATTGGCGTCGGAACCCAGGGTATAGGTGGATTCCTGGCGCTGGGCGGGAGCGTCGTAGTCGGTCTTTCCGTCGCCGGAATAACTGTGGCCATCGGGCAGGTAACCGGATTCCCAGTTGCAGTAGACCAGGCCGTCTTCACCCGGATCGAAGACATACTTGCCGTCCTTGAAGAAGGTGATCTCGTCATCGGTCACGCCGAAACTGTCCTTGTCGTGCGGGTTCGCGCTCCACCACTCGGTCGGATTGCCTAGACCGGAGCCGCAGCCCATGTAGCCCTGGGTGTCGTTGTCCAGGATCCAGGTCTTGCTCTCGAAGCCGAACAGCGGATCGGCCGCATCGGGGTTGGAACCGAACGGAACGAACTCGTAGTACCAGGAGATACCGTCTTTGTTGTCGGGGGTGAAGACCGTGGCCATCAACTTGACCTTTTTCTTCATCTCGGAGGTCTTGGTCTCCATCACCTGGTAGCGGGGCTCGTCGACGATGCTCTTGTGCGGAACATAGGAGAGTTCGCTGCCGGGAGCCAGCACGAGGAAGATCTCCTCGATGCCCGCGTCGTTCCAGTTGTTCTCGAAGGTGTACTTGGTGGTCTTCTCCTCGGTGGCAAACAGGTAGTCCTCATCGGCAGTCTTGTACTCGGACTTGTACTCGGAGCCCTTGTTGGCATAGGCCATGCCGTCACCGGGGTTGAAGGTATAGTTGCCATTGGCGTCGAAGGTCATCACGTCGTCATAGAGGAAGCCCTTCTTGCCATTGGCATCGCAGGACCACCAGCCCAGCGGATTGCCCACGGGGCCGCAGCCGAAGTGACCGTTCTCGGTGCTGTTCCACACCCAGGCGGCGGATTCACCGCCGGAGATGGCCTTCACGTACGGGGACGGGTCGAACGGGTCGCGGTAGGTGTTGTCCATCGTGAAGGTCTTCACCAGGGAACCCTGGGACAGTCCGTTGGCATTGTAGGCCTTCACCTCCACGGTGTGCTCACCCGCCTCGCGGAAGCGGAGGGTGACGTTGTTGTCGGTGTAGGAATACTTCTTGCCGGCCTTTCCGTCGATCTTCTGGTCGCCGAAAATCCACACGGGAACCACGCCCTTGTTGTTCATCACGAAAGTGACGTAGTTGGTCTCCTGGTCCACTGTGATGGTCACGTCCAGGTCCGAAGCCTGCGGCAGGCCGGCCTGGCTGGGAAGCGGATACTCAGGAGTGCAGGCGGCAGCGGAAACGGCCAGCGCCGCGATAGCGATATATTGCCAGATTGTTTTCATGGTAGCCTGGTATTAATAGTTGTTCTGCGTAAGGTTCGGATCCTTGTCGATCTCGCCCTGCGGAATGGGCCAGTACTTCTTGTTCTCGGTCCAGTCGTTCGTGCGGTACTTGTGGTTGGCGGCCTTCAGGACGGAAGCGGCCTGACCGCTGCGGACGAGGTCCCAATAACGCTTGCCTTCGCCCACGAACTCCTTGTGACGCTCCTGGATGATGTCATTGCGGGAAACGCCGGTGTCGTGGCAGTGGGCGCGGTCGCGGACCTCCTTGAGGTAAGCGGAACCATCCTGTCCGAGGAGGACGGAGAGTTCGGCGGCGTTCAGGAGGGTCTCGGCATAGCGGTAGATGCGCTCGTTGTTGCAGTAGTTGACGTTGTCGGAAGCCTTGTAACCATGGTTGCCGCCTTCACGGGCGATGTACTTGCGGTTCCAGAAGCCGGTGTCCTGCCAACGCGGGGTGTATTCCGCACCGGGGTGCTCCTCCGCGTACTTCGCGAAGTTCAGGATGCCGCCGTCCTTGCGGATGTCGTCGTCGTCATACATGTCATAGGCGGCCTGGGCGATGGTGCCGAAGCCCCAGCCTTCGTGGTAGTCCGGAACGTTCTTCGGGGCGGGGATGCCGGTGAGGATGGAGTTCACCTGACCGCCGGTGGCGATGGAGTTGCCCCAGTCGCGGATACCGCCTTCGGAGATGTAGTTGATCTCCCAGATGGATTCGGGGCCCCATTCACCGGACTCTTCCCAGATGCCGGCGAAGTCCTCCACGAGGGAATACTGACCGCTGGCGATGATTTCCTTCATGTAGCCCAGGGCGGTCTGGTAGCGAGTCTGGTCGTTCTGGTAGAGGACGGCCTCGGTGTAGAGCATGTAGGCCATGGCCTTGGTCACGCGGCCTTCGTTGCCCACGGTCGCCTTCATCGGAAGGACGTTCATGGCGATGGCATCCTCGATCAACTTGATGAAATTGGCATACACCTCGTCGTGGCCCAACTGCGGGGCGATGTACGGGGCCTCCAGGAGTTCCTCCCAGTAAGGGACGTTGCCCCAGAGTTTCCACAGCATGTTGTAATAATAGGCCATGAGCACCTTGGCCTCGGCCACGTACAGTTTCTTGGTGGTCTCATCCACGCCTTCGGCTCCTTCGACATACTTGATGAGCGTGGCGGCGCGGTTGATGCCGGAATAGTTGACCGTCCACATCTGGTTGGGGACGTCGGTGGGAGTGGCCGTGTAGTAGTGCGTCTTCACGATGATGGGCTGGTCGCCTTCGTTGGAGCCGCCGGCGTACACGTCGTCACCCATCACGTCGAAGATCAGGTGGAGGTTGTCATACTGGCCGAACGCATAGTCGTACCACTCCAGCGGGTCGTAGGCGGCCACCAGGCACTGGAAGAGACGCTCGGGCGTATTGAAATACTCGTCAAGCGGTTCGGAACTGTTGTGCCGGGGATTGATGAAATCCTTGGAGCAGGCAGTCAGGAGAACGGCGAGGGCGCTGAGTGCGAAAACTATCTTTTTCATATCCGTAGTCTGTTAGAAGGTTACATTGACACCAAAGGTGACGGTCCTGTTCTGAGGATAGACACCGCGGTCGACGCCGACTTCCCTGAAGCCGCCGGAAACCTCCGGATCGCAACCGGTGTACTTGGTGAGCGTGAAGGCGTTCTCCACCTGTCCATACACACGCAGGCGGGAGATGAACGCCAGTTGGGTCAGGCTCCGGGGCAGGGTGTAGCCCAGTTGGATATTACGGGCGCGCAGGAACGAGGCGTCTTCCATCCAGTAGTCGGAGACACGGTAGTTCTCATTGGCCGAATCGAACGCGAAGCGCGGATACTGGTTGGTGGAACCTTCGCCGGTCCAGCGGTTCAGGATGGACTTCGGGAGGTTGATGTAGTACAGGTCGGTACGGCGGGTGACGTTGAGCGTCTGGGCGCCGAGTTGGCCCTGGAGGAGCATGCTGAAGTCGAAGCCCTTCCAGTCCATGGTGAGGGTGAAGCCGAAGGTCCAGTCGGGAATGCCCTTGCCGAGTTTGGTGCGGTCGCTGTCGTTGATGACACCGTCTTCGTTGATGTCCTTCCAGCGGAAGTCACCGGGCTGCGCATTGGGTTGGATCAGGTTGCCGTCCTTGTTCACATAGGCCTTGATCTCGTCCCAGTTCTGGAAGACGCCGTCGGTCTTCCAGCCCCAGAAGTACGGGAACACCTCGCCCACTTCACCGCGGGTCAGGGTACCGATCTTGTGGCTGGAGGTGGTGATGTAGGAAGCGTCGTCGGCCAGTTTGGTGAGTTTGTTCACGTTGTAGGAAGCATTGGCCTTGATCCCGTAGTTGAAGTCGCCGACAGCGCCGCGGAAGCCGAGGTCGATCTCGATGCCGGAGTTGCGCATCGTGCCGACGTTGCCGGTCGGAGCGGAGTCGCCGGCATAGGTCGGGACCTGCATCTGCATGAGCATGCCGGAGGCATCCTTGATATAGTAATCGACCGTGGCGGTCAGGCGGTTGCCGAAGAAGCCGAGGTCCACGCCGAAGTCGGTCTGGATGGACTGCTCCCACTTGGCGTTCGGGTTCGCGAGGCCGGAGGCCTTCACGCCGATGTTGATGCTCTCGGTGCCGTTCGCGCCGGAACCGAAGACATAGTTATTGCCGGACTGGGCGTACACGGCATACAGGAAGTCGCTCAGGTTGTCCTTACCGTTGATACCCCAGGAAGCGCGGAGTTTGGCCATGGAGATCACGTTGTTGTACTTGAGGAACTCCTCGTTCTTGATGTTCCAGCCCAGGGATGCGGACGGGAAGGTACCCCACTTGTTGCTGGGGCCGAAGTGGGAGGAGGCGTCCCGGCGGACGGTGGCCTGCGCCAGGAAACGTCCGTCATAGTTGTAGGAGACGCGGCCGAAGTAGGAAAGGATGCTGTAAGGGATGGAATTCCAGCGGCCCCAGCCGTTGCGGTCGCCGTCGCTCTGCTGGCCCAGGGTGTTGTCCACGCTGATCTTCCAGGGATCGTCCGGATACTGGAGACCCAGGGAAGAAGCGCCCAGATAAGAGGAGGAGGACCAGTAGGCGGACTGGCCGAGCACCACGTTCAGGGTGTGCTTGCCGAACACCTTGTCGTACATGAGGGTGTTCTCCACCTGATAACTGTAGTAGCGGTTCATGGTCTGGGAAGCGGAGGAGCCGTAGTTGATCTTGTCAACCGTGGAGGCGTTCCCGTTCTTGTCATAGACCGTGGTGGAAGTGACCGAATCCAGGCTGTAACTCTTGGAGGTCAGGAAATACTGGGGCGTATAACTGTGGCCATAGACATAGGAGAGGTCCAGGGTGACGGCGTTGCGGAACCGGAGGCCGTCGATGAGTTGGAGTTCGGTGGTCAGGCCGCCGACGATCTTGTCGGTGCTGCTGTAACCGTGCGGACGGTCCAGCATGGCGATCGGGTTCGCCTGCTCGTTATAGGTACCGCCGTCGGCGATGAAGTAGGCGACGCCTTCGCTGTTACGGATAATATAAGGATAGCCGGCCGGGTAGAGGGAGCGGTAGCGGGCCTCTTCGGCGGCGTCGGCATAGATCGGATCCAGCGGGGACATGCCCAGGGCGGAGCCCAGCGGGGAACCGTACTCGGAGTTGGCCGAGATGCCGGCGGACTTGATGTGCGCGAAGGAAATCTGGTTGTTGAAGGTGAGTTTGTTCAGCCAGTTGCGGGTCGCGGACTCGTCGAACAGGGTGATGCCCACGTTCTCGCGCAGGGTCATCCTGTCATAATAGGACTGGTCGAAACGGCCGCCGATGGTACCCTTCGTGGAAAGGTAACCGCCGGAAACGCTGTAATTGACGCGCTTGCTGCCGCCGGAGACATTGACGTCATGCTTGACAACGGGGGCGTTCTTGTCGAAGATGGCCTCCACCCAGTCGGTGCCCTTTCCCAGGGAATAGGGATCGTCATAGATGGGAGCGTTACCGGCATTGAGCATGCCTTCGTTCATCATGATGGCATATTCCGTCGCGTTGAGCACGGAGGGCTTGCGCCAGGGATTCTGGAGGCCGTAGGAGAAGTCGTAGGTGACGACGGTCTTCCCTTCCGAACCGGACTTGGTGGTCACGAGGACCACGCCGTCAGCCGCGCGGGCTCCGTAAACGGCGGCGGAAGCGGCATCCTTCAGGACGTCGATGCGCTCGATGTCGTTCGGGTTGATGTAGTCGATGCTGCCGGCCGGCATGCCGTCCACGATGTACAGCGGGGATGCATGGTTGATGGAGCCGATACCCCGGACGATCACCGTGGAACTGGCGCCCGGAGCGCCGGAGGTCTGGGTGACCTGGACACCGGAGGTCATGCCCTGGAGCATGTTGTCCACCCGGTTCTGGGACTGTACCTTCAGGTCGTCGGAAGTGACCGAAGAGATGGCGGCGGTCACCACGGATTTCTTCTGGACGCCGTAGCCGATGACCACCGTCTCTTCCAGCATCTCGGCGTCCTCCTGGAGGACGATTTCGAGGCTGCGGTCGGGATCGGCGGCAACGACCTGGGTCACATAGCCGATGCAGGTGACTTCCAGGGAGGCCTTGGCGGGCACGCGGAGGGCGAATTCACCGTCCATGCCGGTCACGGTTCCGTTGCTGGTTCCCTGCTCAACTACAAAGGCGCCGACAATCGGCTGGCGGGATTCGTCCAGGACGACACCCTTGACGGTGACGTTCTGCGCGAAGGCTGCCAGGCTCAATCCTAATGCAAGGATTAGAGAAGCAATTTTTTTCATACGCGATTTGTTTGGTTGTGCGTTGGTTATTGTTAAAATGGTTGTTGTCCGGAACATAATTCCAAGGCAAAATTACGCGCGACACCTATATATCGCGCGATTAAGGAAAAAATAGTATCGGCAAGTAGTGGTTATCTAATTGATAATCACTAAATTAAAAGATTTTAAAAGGCTAAAAAAGTAGTGGAAAAATAGACAGGAATCCACTACTTCCCAATCATTTTCACCTGTTCCTCGAACTTGTCCCGGTCCCCCGCGGCCGCATTCTTAACGGATACCTTATAGTTATAGATGGTGCTGACGGAGTAGTCCAGCATGGTGGCGATCTGCTTGGAATCGTCCACACCGAGCCGGATCAGGGCGAAGATCCGGAGTTCCGTCGTGAGCCTGTCCTTGGGTGGAACGATGCGCGCCTCGGGCTGGAGCAGGGCGTTGAATTGCTCCACGAAGTTGGGATACAGCGCCAGGAAGGTACGGTCGAAAGTCCGGTAGAAATCGTCCCGGGCTTTCTCCGAACGGCCGGAAATGGACAGTTCCTTCAGCAGTTGGTCCGCTTTCCCCTGCTTGAGGAGGTTCCGGAACCGGTTGTCCTCCGCCCGGATCAGGGAGATGTCGGACGAGAGCCCTTCCAGGAACTGCAGGATGTACTGTTCCTGTACCTGGTTGGACTTGGAGATCACCTGGTTCATCTGATTCAGGCTCTGGTTGGCCGTCGCCAGCCGGGCGTTGCTTTCCTCCAGTTCCTTCCGGAGCCGGGAGAGTTTCCGGGAGCGGGCCACCAGCGACCAGGCAATGATCGAGAGGACGGCCGCCAGGAAGGCCAGCAGGATCGTGAAGACAGCCACGAACCTCCGGCTGCGCGTCAGCCGCTCCGTATAGGCGTCCTCCACCTCCATCAGGGAACGGGAAATCTGCCAGGGACGTAATTTGGCATTGTACAGCAGCGCATCTTCCTGGGCAAGGCGGAGATAGCGGAAGGAACGGTCCACATCGGTGGAGACGATCCGCTGGGCGACCATCGTCAGGGAAGCATAATCCCGTACGGCGTTGATCAGGTCACATTCCGCCGACCGGACGAGCCAGGCCATGCGGTCGGCCGGACGGCCGTCCCGTTCGGCGATGTCGGACAGATGGAAGGCGTAGATGGCATAGGCATGCTCATCCGGCGTGGTGCCGGCGAGCAGCAGATGGGCAACGCTGTCGGCCGACGCCAGCCGTCCTTCCCCGGTCAACTGGTCCCGCAGCAGGATACGCCACCGGTCACTGTCCTTGGGGAGCCGGTCCAGCAGTCTCTGCCGGAACGAGGAAGCCGGCGGAATGGCCAGGCGCTCCACCAGGCCGGAATTGTCGGCCAGGTCCATGCTGAAGTCATACAGGTAATACAGGTAATCCGTCATCAGCCCTTCCGACAGGCTGGCGGTATCGATCTGGCCGTAGAGAACGCCGTTGGCCTCCATGTAACTGCCCGCCTTGGCGTACAGGTGGCCCAACTGGATGGACGCGTGGTTGTAGCGCTCCTGGTCGCCGAGTTGCCGGGCCAGTTCCTGGCAATGCTTCAGGTAGGCCTGCGTGGAATCGAAACTGAAGGCGAAGTACTCGTCCGCCATGGACATTTCCAGGTCGAAGCGGCGTGCGGGATCGTCCGTGGCGCGGCACAGCCGGCGCAGGGCGTCCATCTGGTCCAGTTTACGGGCCACGTACACGTCCCGGGCCTTCACGTATCCGTCCAGTTCGTTCAACAGCGACCGGGTGGCATGGTCCAAACCGTCACGCCGGTCGCAGGAAAGGGCGGCCAGGATGCAGAGGGAGATGACGAGAATCCTTCTGAACATGCGGTTTGAAAGATTGTTCCGGAAATTAAACCAATTGAAGCACAGACTGTTCCACGCGTTCCCGGTCGCCTTCGGGAGTCACCGGGGAAAGGAAGGAGAGCATCTGCAGCACACGGGCTTCCGCTTCGGGCACGCCGCGGGTGCGCATGTAGAAGAGGGCTTCCTCGTCCAAACGGCCGACCGTGGCTCCGTGGGAGCATTTCACGTCATCGGCATAGATCTCGAGTTGGGGTGTGGTTTCCACGCGGGCGTTGTCCGACAGGACGATGTTGTGGTTCTCCTGGTAGGCCTCCGTCTGCTGGGCATCCGGCGCCACGATGATGCGGCCGTCGAACGTCACCCGGGACGAGCCGCCCGCGATGCCGTTGAACAACTGATGCGAAACGCACCCGCCCGCCCGGTGGTGCATCAGGATGCGGAAATTCACCCGCTCATCTCCGCCGCTCAGGTACAGTCCCTTGAGCGTTACTTCCGCCCCCTCCCCGACCAGGTCGATGGCGACGTCGATGTCGCGGGATTCCCCGGGAAGGACCACGAACGTCAGTTCGAGCCTCTCCCCGGCCCGGACGACATAGTCCGGGCGACGCCCCGCGGAAGGATCCCTGTAATTACCGTATCCCATCAGAACTGGTCAAAACCTTGTTTCTCGATCGCCTCGATCACCTCGCGGCCGCCCGTACGGACGATACGGCCGTCCTTGAGGACGTGCACGACGTCGGGCTGCACGTATTCGAGGAGTTTCTGGTAGTGCGTGATGATGATGGCCGACTTCTCGGGCGAGCGGAGGGCATTGACCCCGTCCGCCACGATCTTGAGGGCGTCCACGTCCAGGCCTGAATCCGTCTCGTCCAGGATGGACAGGGTCGGGTCCAGCATGGCCATCTGGAAGATCTCGTTGCGCTTCTTCTCGCCGCCGGAGAAGCCCACGTTGACTTCCCGCTTGGCGAATTCGGGCTTCATCTGCACGAAGGCCATCTTCTCCCGGAGGAGTTTGAGGAAGTCCGACGTCTTCATCTCGGGCAGGCCCTGCGCCTTCCGGCGGGCCTGGATGGCCGCCTTCATGAACGCGGTGATCGTCACCCCGGGAATCTCCACGGGATACTGGAAACTCAGGAAGATCCCCGCCCAACTGCGCTCTTCCGGCGCCATCGCGAGGAGGTCCTTCCCGTCATAGACGATGCTTCCTTCCGTCACTTCATAGTCCGACCGGCCGGTGAGGACGGCGTTCAGGGTGGACTTGCCCGCCCCGTTCGGTCCCATCACGGCATGAATCTCGCCCCGCCCGATGGTCAGGTCGATCCCGCGGAGGATTTCCTTCTCCCCGATCCGGGCGTGCAGATTCTTTATTTCCAGCAACTTATCCATTTTTCTTGTACAGTTTCATCCAGGAATACAGCGACCACAGGCCGTTCACCAGATACAGGCCGCAGACGATAGGCATGAACACGTTCCCCACGCTCACGTGGAGGATGATCTGGGTAATGTTCACGATAAGCCAGGCCATCCAGCAGTCCCACTTCTTGAGGGCCGACAGGAGTTGCGCCGTGAGGATCAGGACCGTCACGCAGCAGTCCAGGTACGGAGCCGGATTGGCCGGGAAGAAGGTCTTCATCACCCAGCCCCAGAGCAGGGCGATGACGAGGATCGCCGCGACGGTGAATCCCCGCTGCGGCCAGGACAACATGCTGACACGCAGTTTGTTCGCATCCTCCGACGAGCGTTCCTCCTCCTTCGGATGCGTCCAGCGCCAATGGCCGAACACGTTGATGGCGAGGGAGATGGGCTGGAGCAGCAGGTTCGCGTACAGGTTTCGCGACCAGAACAGGAAGAACAGGGCGGCCGTGTACAGATAGCCCACCCAGAAGTTGTACTTCGAGTTCCGGCCCGCGAGAAAGACGCAGGAAAGCCCCAGCAGCGAACTGATGAAATCCACCAGCAGCACCGGTTTTCCGCCCAGGGTAAAAATCACGATATCAAGCCATTCCATCATCCGACCGATCCTTCAAGTGACACTTGCAATAATTTCTGCGCCTCCACCGCGAATTCCATCGGGAGACGGGAGAGGACCTCCCGGGCGTACCCGTTGACAATCAGGCCCACGGCCTCTTCTGGGCCGATGCCGCGCTGGTTGCAGTAGAACAACTGGTCCTCGCTGATCTTCGAGGTCGTGGCCTCATGCTCGACGATGGCCGTCGGGTTGTCCGAACGGATGACCGGGAAAGTATGGGCCCCGCACTGGGAGCCGATGAGGAGGCTGTCGCACTGCGAATAGTTGCGGGCGTTCTTCGCCCCGGCACCCATCCGTACGAGGCCGCGGTAACTGTTCTGGCTCCGCCCTGCGGAAATGCCCTTGGAGACGATCCGGCTGCGGGTGTTCCGGCCGATGTGGACCATCTTCGTTCCCGTGTCGGCCTGCTGGAAATTGTTCGTGACCGCGACCGAGTAGAATTCCGAGGCGGTGTTGTCGCCCTTCAGGATGGTGGACGGGTACTTCCAGGTGACGGCCGATCCCGTTTCCACCTGGGTCCAACTCAGGTGCGCCCCATCGCCCTTGCAGATGCCGCGCTTGGTCACGAGGTTCAGGATGCCGCCCTTGCCGTCCGCATCGCCTGGATACCAGTTCTGGACGGTGGAGTACTTGACGTCGGCGTCCTTTTCCACGATGATTTCCACCACCGCGGCGTGCAGTTGCTGCTCGTCGCGCATGGGCGCGGTACAGCCTTCCATGTAACTGACGTAGGAACCTTCATCGGCCACGATGAGCGTCCGCTCGAACTGGCCGGTCCCTTTCGCATTGATCCGGAAATAACTCGACAGGTCCATCGGGCAGCGCACCCCCTTGGGGATGTAGCAGAACGAACCGTCGGAGAAAACGGCGCTGTTCAGGGCCGCGAAATAGTTGTCGCCGGAAGGAACCACGGTCGCGAGATATTTCCGCACCAGGTCCGGATGCTCCTTCACCGCTTCCGAGAATGAGCAGAAGATGATGCCCTTCTCCGCGAGGGTTTTGCGGAAAGTGGTCGTCACGGATACCGAGTCGAAGACGGCATCGACAGCCACCACGCCGGCGAGGACGTCCCGCTCCTTGAGCGGAATGCCCAGTTTCTCGAAGGTTTCCGCCAGTTTCGGGTCGATTTCCTTCGGCCGGTCCTTGTCCTTCTTGGGGGCCGCATAGTAGATGATGTCCTGGAAGTCAATCTCCGGAAGGTCCAGGTGGGGCCACCGGGGCATCTCCATCGCCTGCCACTTCCGGAACGCGTCCAGGCGGAACTCCAGCAGCCATACCGGCTCCTCCTTGAGCCGCGAAATGGTGCGGATGATGTCCTCGTTCAAGCCTTTGGGAACAAACTCCTGCTCCACGTCCGTCACGAATCCTTCCTTGTATTCCCCGGAAGTAAAATCCTGTATGATCTTGTCGCTGTTGTCCATAAAAATGCTACCTTTGCAGCAGGACTACAAAGATAACAGTTTTTAATGAATATGAGAAAAGGAACCTTCTTGAGCGTTTTGGTGCCGCTGGCACTGCTTCTCGCGTGCGAAAAACAGCCCGGTACGGTCCCCGTCACCGGAATTACCATCAGCCCGGATTCGGTCGAAATTACCGACGGAGAGAGCGTTACCCTCACGGCGACCATCACTCCCAGCGATGCGACGGATCAAAAGGTACTCTGGTCCTCCAGCAGCCCCAATATCACCGTTTCCAACGGCACGGTCAAGGCCTCTTTCAAGCCGGGTTCACCGACGACGACCGTCAACGGCAAACTGGTCCTGGGCCATGGCACCATCACGGCCAAGACCGAAGACGGAGGAAAAACGGCCAAGTGCAAAGTCACCGTGCTTGCCAAGACGGTCGCGGTTACAGGGGTCAGCCTGACGGAAACATCCCTCCAATTGAAAAAGGGAGATACCCATACTTTGAAGGCCAATGTCCAGCCCAGTGATGCGACGGACAAGACCGTTAAATGGACCAGTTCCGACACCGCGGTCGCTACCGTCGACCAAGACGGCACCGTAACCGCCGTGGGTGGCGGAAATGCGAAGATCACGGCCTCCGCGGGCGGCGTCTCTGCCACTTGCTCCATCTCCGTCACCGTCCCCGTGACCGGCATCCACCTGAACATGATCCTCCTCACTTTGGAAAAAGGCGCGTTCGCGCTCCTGGAGGCGACTGTCTCTCCCGACGATGCCATGGACAAAACCGTCCAATGGAGCAGTGACAATCCTTCCGTCGTCTCGGTCGACCAGAACGGAAAGGTTACCGCGCTCGAGGAGGGCAAGGCCAAGATTACGGCTTCCGCAGGTGGTTTTACGGCCTCTTGTACCGTTATTTGTGTCAGTATCCCCGTGACGGCCGTCACGCTTGACAAGACGAGCCTCTCCCTGGCAAAGGGCTCTTCCGAGACGTTGACGGCGACCGTTTCTCCGAGAAATGCCACGGACAAAACCGTCACTTGGACCAGTTCGAACCCCGCCGTCGCCACCGTCGACCAAAACGGCCTGGTGACCGCCGTCAACAGCGGGAATGCCACCATTACGGCTTCGGCCGGAGACTTCTCCGCGACTTGTGAGGTCTCTGTCGTCATCCCCGTCACGTCCATTTCACTGAGTTCGAAGAACCTTACTTTGAAGGTGGGAGAGACGGCCATGCTGGATGCGACCATTCTCCCGGAAGACGCCACTGACAAGAATGTCATCTGGCATTCCTCCCATCCCGATGTGGCCTCTGTGGAAGGAGGTCTGGTCACGGCCATAGGCTTTGGATATGCCGAAATCACGGCACAAGTCGACGGTCTGGCCGATTTCTGCACCGTTACGGTCCTGGCGGACTCCCCTGAAAGCGTCATCGCCGATTATCTGGGCGGTAATGTTACGTTTGGGGACGGTTCGATGCTGACAGGGGGATACCTGGATTTCCGTATCACGAACATGAGTACGGAAACCGTCCATGTCAAGACGGTCCAATTGATAGATGGAGAGAGCGGTGCCGCGAGTGACCTTCTTTCCATCGACGGCGACCTGGAAGCCGGACAATCCCTCGATAAGAGAATCAACGTCCCTGCTTCGGGCATCTATTCCCCTACGGCCGTGTTCACGTACACCTATCGTGGAGAGGAATATACCTGTTCCGCCAAATACTTTGAAGACATAATAAAACTAAGGCGTCGGCCGTAACTCCTGTCCTATACCTTGAGAAAGACCTTCTTCTTCCAGAGGAAATACAGCAGCAGCCAGCAGACGGCGATGTAGCCCACGGCCAGCAGGACCGCTCCCCAGGCTTCAGGCAGGAGAGCGGCCGTGCCGCCCAGGAAGAAGCTTGAGATTTCCCTCATCGGCACAATCTGCTGCTGCATGTAGATGGTGATGGAGTTCAGGCCGATCACCCGGAACGGGAATGTCCATTTCTGCCGGCCTTTCACCTCCACGACATAATAGACGACGGCGTACAAGGCTACGGAAATACCTCCGACCACCAGGACGAACGTGCTGGTCCAGAGATTCTTGTTCAGCGGCAGAGACAGGCTCCAGAGCAGGCCGATGGCGATGAGCACGACTGCGGCACCGAGCATCAGGAGGGTCTTCTTTCCGCCGCTGTATTTTTCTTCGGGGAGGCGGATGAATTCGCCCGTGAACATACCCAGCATCGCCGTCACCGTCGCCGGAATCACACCCAGAAGGCCTTCGGGATCGAAATTCCCGTTATAGCGTCTGCCGGGCAGGAGGAGGCGGTCGATCCAGCCGTTCAGGCAGCCGTCCTGCGTGAGCGGGCCGGCACCGGCGGGCGCGTCGGGCGCGCCGACGAAGGTAATGAGGAGGCCATAACCGACGAGCAGGGCCGTGGCGATGACAATCCGGGCCTTCGGCCTGCAATGGACATACAGCAGCGCGGCGAACATCCAGGCAAGGCCGATGCGGCCCAGCACACTGGCGTACCGCTGCGGAAATCTCAGGTTGAAGAATCCGTTATAGACGATACCCAGCGCTATCAACGCAAGACAGCGGACGAAAATCTTCCGGTGGATCTGCCAGGACGTTCGTCCCTTTTCCACCTGACTGGCATAGGAGAACGGGTAGGAAAGGCCTGCGATGAACAGGAAGACCGGAAAGACCATATCCATAATGGCGAGACCGTTCCAGTCCACATGGCTCATCTGGCGGGCGAGCCAGAAGTCCGCGCCGCCGGGAAAAAGCCGGCAAATGCTGACAATCAGCGTGGACAGGCCCATGATCAGGAGCATGTCCATCCCCCGCAGGGTATCGATCGAGAGAAGACGCTTCTTTTCCATCACGCCATGCCGACAAGGTCCGCGAGAACGATGGCCGCCATCGCCTCTACGATGACGGGCGTGCGCAGGGCGAAGCAGGTGTCGTGACGGCCGGGGACTTGCAGCGTCGTCATCTCGCCCTTGGCGAAGTCATAGGTTTCCTGGGCCTTGGCGATGCTGGAGGTCGGTTTGAACGCGACGCGGAACACCAGCGGATTGCCGTTGGTGATGCCGCCGTTCACGCCGCCGGCGTGATTGGTGGCGGGCGTCACCAGGCGGTTGCGGTGGTGACCGCAGCAGCCGCCTTCGTGATGGCCTTCTCCGTGGCACTCATGGTCCTCGCCACCGTGGCAGCAACCACCGTCGTGGTCGTGACCTTCACCGCCATGGCAGCAACCTCCCTCGTGACCTTCACCGCCATGGCAGCAGCCGCCCTGGTCGGCGTGGGCCTCATGGCAGCCGCCGTGTCCGCCACAACCGGCCGGAGCATAGACATCGTTGTGCTCGGAACCCTTCATCCGGGCGGCGGCGAAGCCGTCACCGAACTCCACGCCGCGGACACCGGGAATGGCGAATAGGGCGTGCGAAAGGCGGGATTCCACGCTGTCCCAGAAGGGCTCTCCGAGCCCGGCGGGAATGCCGTTCACGACGCATTCCACGACACCGCCCAGCGAATCTCCTTCCTTTTGCGCCTGGTCCAGGGCGGCCTCCCACTGCGACTGGTCGGCGATTCCGCCGATTTCGACGAGGCGGGCGTCGCAGCGGAACTGGACGCGGCCGCGGGTGGCGCCTGCGATGGTCGCGAAGAGCAGTTTCTTCGCGATGACGCCGGCGGCGACGACCGGGAGCGTCAGGCGACCGGAGAAATGGCCGCCGCCGCGCGGGTCCTGGAAACCGCCGTACTTGAGATTCGCCGTATAGTCCGCGTGACCGGGGCGCGGGACATTCAGCAGGGCCTCATAGTCCTGGCTATGCGTGTTCATATTATGGAAGACGATGGCGAGCGGAGCGCCCGTCGTATAGCCTTCGTAAACGCCGCTGAGGATGTGCGGCTCATCCGCCTCCACGCGCGGGGTCGTGCCCTTCGCGCCGCTCCGGCGGCGGGCGATGTCTGCCGTGAAGTCCTGCTCGTTGAGCGGGATGCCCGGCGCGAGGCCGTCCACCACCACTCCGATCTCCTCTCCGTGCGACTCGCCGAAGATGCTTACTCTGAATATGTTACCAAATGCATTCATAGTCTGTCAAATAAATCGTTGAAACCCGGGAAAGACTTGGCGACGCAGGCCGTGTCGTCGATTTCCACGGGACCGTCGGCGCCGAGGGATGCCACCTTGAGGGCCATGACCATACGGTGGTCACCGTGGGAAGTATAGGTACCGCCCTTCAGCAGGTTCCCGGTGAGGAGACGCTGCGGGAGGGCCATGCCTTCGATGGTCATTTCGTCTTCATCGACCTGGACCGGGACGCCCATCTGGGTAAGCATCGCCTCTATGGCGGCGGCGCGGTCGGTCTCCTTGTGGCGGAGGCGCTCCACGCCGCGGATGCGGCTCACCCCCGGGCAGAAGGCGGCCAGCACGGCCACGATCGGGAAGAGGTCCGGGCAGTTGTTCAGGTCCGTCTCGAAGGCGCAGAGGGGCGCCCGGGAGACGTGGATGGAGCCGGTCGTGGGCGTGTCGCCTTCCAACTGGGACATGCTCGCCCCGGCGTCCATCAGGATGTCCATGATGGAGATGTCGGCCTGGAGGGACTGGGTATCGAGTCCTTCCACCTCCACGTCGCCGAAGATGGCACCGGCCACGAGGAAGTTCGCCGCACCGGACCAGTCGCCTTCGATGCGGAAATCCGCCGCACGGTAATGCTGGTTGCCGCGCATCTTGAAAGTCACGCCGGTGCACAGGGTCCAGTCCTGGGTCTGCAGGAAATCGTCGTCCCCTTCCATCTCCGAGCCGATTTCGATGCCGAACTTGCGGAGCACGTCCACGGTGATGAACATGTAGGGGATGCTGCGGGGGTCATGGACATACACCGTGGAACGGTTGCCGGCCAGCGGCAGCGCGGCCAGAAGTCCCGAAATCAACTGCGAGCCGCCCTTGCCGGAAACGTCGGCCCGGCCCGGGACCAGCGGTCCGCGCACCGTGAGCGGAATGTAGCAGTCATTCTTCCGGCTCTCGGGCGGGACAGTCTCCGGCAGGAGCCGCACCCCGAACGAGGCCATGATGTCGTGCGCTTCGGCGAGAGGACGGTTTAGGAGGGTCTTCTCGCCGGTCACATACACCGGACCGTCGGCGACGACCGCCAGGACGGGGATGAGCATCCGGGTCAGGAATCCGGACTCCCCTACTTGTATTTCACTGATGGAAAGGCAGTTCTCGAAGGCGCCGATGCCCGTGATCTCCAGTTCGGAACCGTTCACGTTCACCCGCGCACCCAGTTTACGGGCGGCGGCGAGGGCCGATTCGTTGTCGCCGCAGGGCGAATAGCCGGTGAGGTGCGACGTGCCCTGGGCGAGCGCCGCGGCCATGATCGCCCGCTGGGCGAAACTCTTCGACGCCGGCATTTCAAGCGGATCGTCAGAACCGATGAAACGGAAGTCGCCATAGACGGCGTCGTCCATTTCGGCGGCGGTCCATTGGCCGGGAGCCGTGGCTTCTTCCGCCGTGAGGCATGCATAGGTGAAGGGTGCTCCCTGCTTGAGGGCTTCCAGGCGGGATTCCCGCCCTTCCGGGCCCATGCAGAAGGCGACGAGCGTGCCGGGCTCCGCCTCGCGGTAGAGTGCCAGGATGCGGTCCACATCGGCCTTGCAGGTGGCCGTGGTCACGATTTTGACCACTTCGCCTCCGAAGCGACGGCCCTTTTCCAGCGTCGAAAGCAGCGTGGCCTCCGGTGGCGTTCCCTCGAAATCGTGGAACGAACGGATAAGCATCGTGCCGTATTCCTGGCAGGCCTGGCGGATCTTGCGGCCCATCATGGGAGGGGCCTCCATCTCCAGGTCCACATATTTGGCGCCTGCCTCGATGGCTTTCAGTAACTGGTTTTCGGCGAGTTCCTCGGCCGGATTGCGCCCCTTGCGCGGCTGGGAGGCATAGAGCCCCTGCTCAGAGAGTACTTTGCCGGCATCGTCCAGCAGGTCGCTTTCCGCAGCGACACGCTGCGCGAGGCTGGCGATCCGGCAGGTAGCGATGAGCGGCACGTCGGACTGGGTGAAAAGTTCTTCAACCTCCTCCTCGTCCAGGTCGCAGAGATCCAGCCGGATCTCCGCCATCTCCACTTCCCCGCTTTCCAGGATTTCGAGGATCTCCTCCAGCGTCTTGCCTTGTATGGATGTACAAATCATATCTTTCTGGCGGCCAACCGCCTGTCTATTAGTCGTTTACGGGTTTCGCTGTGTTCCTTCCGACGCACAGGGAACCCACCTTTCTACCTGGTAGTCAATGCGTTAAGCGCCAGCGAGATGGGAAGGTCGCGGATGAGGACCGAGCCGATGCGTTCCGCGAGGACGAAGTGCACGAGCGCGCCCTCGGCTTTCTTGTCCTTGTCCATGGCGGCAGCGAGGGTTTCCACCGGGTAGGGGCTCTGCGTGGGGAGGCCGGCGGCGGAGAAGTCCGCCGTCAGGCGGGCCTCCATGCCGGCCGACACGCCCAGCGCGTCGGAGAGCCGGGCGGCGAGGATGATGCCCATCGCCACGGCCTCGCCGTGGGTGATGTCGTCCCCGCGCCGGAGAGCCTCGTGCTCGATGGCGTGGGCGAAGGTATGGCCCAGGTTGAGTTTCCGGCGCTCGCCGGCCTCGAACGGGTCGCGCGAGACGATGCCGGCCTTCACGCCGGCGGCAGCGAGCGCAAGTTCCTGGAGTTCGGCCGAAGAGCCACCATCGACCAGCCAGCGCACGGCACGGCCGTAATGGTCGTCTTCGTCCTCGATGAGAAACGTCTTCAGCAACTCCGCCGCTCCGGACAGGAAGTCGCGGTGCGGCAACGTGCGCAGCGCATCGGCGCACACGAAGGTGAAGACCGGCTGGACGATCACGCCCAGCATGTTCTTATAGTCGTCGAAATTGACCCCCGTCTTGCCGCCTATGGCCGCATCGACCTGGGCGAGCAGGGTGGTCGGGACATTGGCATACCGCACACCGCGCTTATAGATGGACGCGGCGAATCCCGCAAGGTCCGTCGTGATGCCGCCGCCGACGGCGAGCACCAGCGCCTTCCGGGAGGCTCCAGCCTCCAGCAGCGAACGCACGATCAGAAGGACCGTGTCCATGGACTTGTCCTCCTCGGACGTCTCCATGGCGATGCTTCCCCGCACGCCGGGCACGGCCTCGATCACCTCGGCCACCACCCCGGCTGCGTTCGCATCGTAAACGACGAACACCTCGGGCTCTTCTGCCAACAGCGGGGCAATCTCCCCCAGCCGATCGCGGCCGACCACCCGGCCGGCCGGCTTCCCATCGACGGTAACGATATACTCCTTCATCATAAGATTGCAAAGATACGGGAAATATTTTGCAAAAACCGGAAATTACGGTAAATTTGCAGTCCGTCTCTCCCGAGACCGTCCCCTGCCCGGATGGCGGAATTGGTAGACGCGCTGGACTCAAAATCCAGTGTCCCTTAAAGACGTGCGGGTTCGAGCCCCGCTCTGGGCACGAGAACGGATATCGTCAGCACTTCGTAGTATCGTCTGCAAGTTGCTGACGATTTCCCGTTTATCGAACGTTGTGCCTGCGTTCTCGCGCCCGAGGGCACCTCCACGTTACCCCCTCCCTAAATCCCTCCCCTCGGGGGAGGGACTCGGCGGCAGAAGCCGCCGTGGACGTGCCCAGATGGGCCCTATCTCCTCCGTCTCCGAAGGTGGCGGCTCCATGTTCGAGGGGTTCAGCACACGGCTATTCGTAATGTTCTGATTACTAAATGTTTATTTTTTGTCTTGTACTGACCTCCTGGTTTTTCTGCAGGGGTTAGCACGCCTGTGTGCTGACCCCTCTAAAAAACGAGTGGGTTAGCACAAACGAATTAATAAAAACATGATTATCAATCATTTAAAAATGACCGTGTGCTGACCCCCTATCGACCTGTGACAAATCCGGGAGGGCAAGTGATATGGAGTTCCTGAACCGCATCGAAATCCAAGGGGGCGCCGGCGCTGTAGCCATTACCCCTGTCGGAGATACCAGAATGGCTCGTTTCTCCGTCGTCACCGAAACCGCCTATAACGGGAGCGACGGAGGAATCATTGTCGACTGCACCTGGTTTTCCGTATCAGCCTTCGAAAGCGCCAAGATTCGGTGTCTGGACCAACTCGCAAAAGGAAAGGTCGTGAGAGTCCTTGGCCGTGTGCGAGTTCAACGTTACACCGATGGAAATGGCGCTGAACGAAGCTGCTGGGAAATCATCGCCCACGAAGTTGAAGTAAAGGAGGACCGGGTATGATTAAGCGCGGATCTAAGGTCAGAGTCGTGAAGATGGATACTGCCGGCGGAATGGACTGGCAGGCAAAACGACTTGAAGGAAAAGTCTTCACCGTGCGTTATATTGACAGCGCCGGGCAGATTCACCTCGAAGAAACCGGTATCGCATTGATTCCCGGTGTCGATGAATATGAGATTGTGAAGTAAAATGAATGAGAAAGACTGGCTATCGTACCAGTCTTTTTTCTTTGCCAAAGTGTAAAGCCCCTTTACAAAAAGTGTAAAATCGTTGTAAAGTCCTTTACAGTTTTTACAAGTCTCTAAATTATGCAAGCAACTGTAAATCAATATATTAAATAAAACGGCTCAATGTTTGCTTCGTAATAACGCTAAAAAGCGTTATTACGATGATCAATGTTTCCAACCTTTCCAAGATCTTCCGCACGGAAGAGATCGAGACCACGGCCCTCAACGGTGTTTCCTTCGAAATCAGGGATGGCGAGTTCGTCGCCATCATGGGCCCTTCGGGCTGCGGCAAATCAACCCTTCTGAACATCCTCGGTCTGCTGGACAATCCGACAAGCGGCTCGTATGAACTCCTCGGCACTGAAGTCGGTGGTCTCAAGGAAAAGGAGCGCACCAAGTTCCGCAAAGGCAACATCGGCTTTGTGTTCCAGAGCTTCAATCTCATCGATGAACTCAATGTCTATGAGAACATCGAACTTCCTCTGCGCTATCTGAACATCAGTGCCAGCGAGCGTAAGGCCAAGGTCACGGAAATCATGAAGCGCATGGCCATCAGCCATCGGGCCAATCATTTCCCGCAGCAACTCTCCGGCGGTCAGCAGCAGCGCGTCGCCATCGCCCGCGCCGTTGTCGCCGGCCCGAAACTGATCCTCGCGGATGAACCGACCGGTAACCTGGATTCCAAGAACGGAAAGGAGGTCATGGACCTGCTGAAGGAACTCAATGCCGAAGGCACCACCATCGTAATGGTGACTCACTCTCAGAAGGATGCCGCCTGCGCCCAGCGCACCATCGACCTCTTCGATGGTCAAATAGTAAGTGATGTCAAGAACGAGCTTTAATGAAATCATACTTAAAATTCCTATCCCGCAATAAGTTATATGCCGCCATCGAGGCGGTGGGACTGGCGGTGAGTTTGGCGTTCGTGATCCTCATCGGGTCGTATGTGCGGCAGCAGTGGCAGGTGGCACGCGGGTATCCGGAGTGGAAGAAAACATATGCCGTCGGACT
>JAFXMA010000159.1 GCA_017530725.1 Bacteroidales bacterium | reverse complement strand
GGCCTCGGCGTGGTCCAGTCCGTAGATGCGGACGACGCCGTCGCTGACTTGCAGGACTTTGCCGATCTCCTCGAACTGGAGATCGCTCTTGATATCCCGTAACTGACTGAGCAGCACCTCGGAAATCTCACTGGGTTTTATCGCATTTGCCATGGCTACACGATTCTTCTGTTTTTCTCAATGAACTGGAGCCGGATGAGTTCCAGTTTGCGCGCGACGCTCTTGTCGATGAGCGCGTCGTCGATGTCGAAGACGAACCCGCCGATGAGGGAAGGGTCCACCTCCACGTCGATGACGGCCTCGTCCCCGGTGCGCTCCTTGACGAGGGCCTTGAGCCGCGCCAGGAGTTCCTCCGTCGGCGGCACCGCCACTTTCAGGCGGGCCTTCCGGAGCCCGAGGCTCCGGCGGTACCGGTCTCCGAAATCCAGCAGGATCATCCGGAGGGCGCCGATCCGGCCGTTTTCGATGAGCAGGTCCACGAACCGCTCCAGTTCCGGCGCCATCGGATCGCGGAGGGCCGAACGGAGCAGTTCCCGCTTCTTGGCCACGGGGACCACGTCCTTCGCGGCGATCATCCGGGACAGGTCGGGGACCTCCCGGAGGACACGGGCGAGCCGTTCCGCCTGCTGGCAGACGGATTCGCCGTTCCCGGTCTCCCGGACATATTTCACCAGGGCGTCGGCATACCTGGTCCGGATGAGGCTGTCGTTCACGAATGCGCTTGTTCGCGGACGGTCTCTTCGACCATCCTGTCAATGTAATCCCGTTGCTCGTCTCCGTCCGAAAGTTCCTTGCGGAGGATCTTCTCGGCGATGGAGACCGACAGCACGGCGACTTCCCTGCGCACGTCACGCAGGGCGGCCTCCTTCTCGGCCGCAATCTCGGTGCGCGCCTCGGCCAGGATCTTGGCGGCCTCCTCCTGGGCCTGGACCTTCGCATCCGCAATCAGTTTGTTGCGGGTGTCGGCCGCTTCCCGGAGGATCTGCGCCTGTTCCTTGCGGGCGTCTTCCAGCATCTGGGCGTGCTCCGCCATCATCCCGGCCATCTGCACCTCGATCTCATGGGCGTCCTTCAGCGACTTCCTGATGGCGGCGTTCCGTTTATCGACCATCTCGGTGATGATCGGGAACCCGAACTTCCACAGCAGGAAGAATACGAGGCCGAAGATGACGACCATCCAGAACAGGAGGCCGGTATCGGGCGTAATGAGGTTCATACCTTACAGGACCAGGGCCAGGAGGCAGACGATGATGGCGAACAGGGCGGCACCCTCGATCATACCGGCGGCGATGATCATCGCGGTACGGAGGTTGCCGGCGCTCTCGGGCTGACGCGCGATGGATTCCATCGTGGACTTACCGATCTTACTGATACCGATAGCGGCGGCCAGGGCGGCGATGGCAGCGGCGATTGCGGCACCCGCCTTTCCGAGGGCGGCACCCGCCGCAGCCTGGAGAATCATAGTAGCAAGTAACATAATCATTATGGTTTAAACGTTTGTCAATATCTTCTTGTCATTCCCCATGGGCCCTTGCGAGCCCGATATAAATCGATGACAGCATCGTGAACACATAGGCCTGGATGAAGGCCACCAGGCACTCCAGCGCATCCAGGAAGACGCCGAACAGGACCGAGACCACCGTCATGGAGCCGGTCAGGACCGCTCCGTACTTGGCCATGATGAAGATGAGGCACACCATGCACAGGATCATGATATGGCCGGCGAGCATGTTCGCGAACAGTCGGATGGTCAGGGAGACGGGTTTCATCAGGGCGCTGAAGACCTCGATGATGGGCATGATGGGCTTCAGGAAGACCGGGACGTCCGGGTTGAAGATGTCTTTGTAATAATGCTTCGTGCCCGTGAGGTTCACCGTGAAGAAGGTGCACAGGGACAGCACCAGGGTGATGGCGATGTTGCCCGTGAGGTTCGCCCCGCCCGGGAAGAACGGCATGATGCCCAGGAAGTTGTTGAGCAGGATGAACAGGAACGCCATGCACAGGAAGGGTGAATAACGGCGGTAGTCTTCCTCGCCGATGTTCTCCCGCGCCATGTCGTGGACCATCATCACGAGCGGTTCCATCAAGGCGGCGATGCCCGTCGGAGACTCGTTCATCACATCATGCTTCCTATACCACCGGGCCGTCAGGAGGATGACGACGAGCAGCAGCAGGCTGGACATCATCAGCGACAGTACGTTCTTGGTGATGGAGATGTCGAAGGGACGCTTCCCGCTGTCCACCTCGACGATCTTCCCCTTCTCCGGGTCGATCTTCAGGCCTTCGTAGGACTCGCCGTGCTCCAGCCGCTTGGAAGAGAAGACATGCCAGCCCGTGGAACTGTGCACGATGACCGGCAGGTGCAGCGACACATGCTTCTCCCCCCAGGAGAAGATGTGCCATTCATAGTCGTCTCCGATGTGCTCGAAGATGATTTCCGCGATGTCGACGTCCTCCTCCTGAGATTCTTCGACTCCGCCTGCGGCTTCGCCCAGAATGACAGAAGAATTGTCATCCTGAACCAGCAGAGCAGGTGAAGGAACTAAAAGCAGCAGCGATATGAGCCAGGCCCGGATCATACTTCCACGCAAACATCGACCTGATTGTCACGCACTTCCACAAAACCGGAAGCAATGGGGAGCCGGGTCTCCTTCCCGCCGGAGACATACACGACGTCGCCCTTCTCCAGCGAGGAGATGAGCGGCGCATGGTTCCGCAGGACCTCGAACGGGCCCAGCGTCCCCGGCAGCGTCACGGCCGACACCTTCGTTTCCACCAGTGTCCGCTCGGGCGATACGATATGCAGTTGAATCAAGTCTTCCATACTATCTTATCCTCAGAGGGCCGACCGGGAATCTATTCCTTCGCGGCGGCCAGCAGTTTCTCACCCTTGGCGATTGCATCCTCGATGGTGCCCACGTTCAGGAAGGCCTGCTCGGGGAGGTAGTCCACTTCGCCGTCCAGGATCATGTTGAAGCCCCGGATGGTGTCCTCGATGGAGACCATCACGCCCGGGACGCCGGTGAACTGGCCGGCGACATGGAACGGCTGCGACAGGAAGCGCTGGACGCGGCGGGCCCGGTTCACCGTGGTCTTGTCCTCGTCCGAGAGTTCGTCCATGCCCAGGATGGCGATGATGTCCTGGAGTTCCTGGTTGCGCTGGAGGATCTGCTTCACGCGCTGGGCCGTCTCGTAATGCTCCTTGCCCACGATGTTCGGGTCCAGGATGCGGGAGGTGGATTCCAGCGGATCGACGGCCGGGTAGATGCCGAGGGCCGTGATCTTGCGGCTCAGGACCGTGGTCGCGTCCAGGTGCGAGAAGGTGGTCGCCGGAGCCGGGTCCGTCAGGTCATCGGCCGGAACGTAAACGGCCTGGACGGAGGTGATGGACCCGTTCTTGGTGGAGGTGATACGCTCCTGCATCTGGCCCATTTCCGTAGCGAGCGTCGGCTGGTAGCCCACGGCGGACGGCATGCGGCCGAGCAGGGCCGACACCTCCGATCCCGCCTGGGTGAAACGGAAGATGTTGTCGATGAAGAACAGGATGTCGCGCGGGCCTTCGCCGGAGTCGCTGTCGCGGAAGGATTCCGCCAGCGTCAGGCCGCTCAGGGCCACGCTGGAACGGGCGCCCGGGGGTTCGTTCATCTGGCCGAACACCATGGACACCTGGGATTTCTTCAGTTCTTCCCGGTCCACCAGGGACAAGTCCCACTTCCCCTCCTCCATCGCCTTGCTGAAGGCGTCGCCGTAGCGGATGACGTTGGATTCGATCATCTCCCGGAGGAGGTCGTTGCCCTCGCGGGTACGCTCACCCACGCCGGCGAAGATGGAGAAGCCGTTATGGGCCTTCGCGATGTTGTTGATGAGTTCCTTGATGAGGACGGTCTTGCCCACGCCGGCGCCGCCGAACAGGCCGATCTTGCCTCCCTTGAGGTAGGGCTCGAGCAGGTCGATGACCTTGATGCCGGTGAACAGCACCTCCTGCGAGGTGGTGAGGTCCTCGAACTTCGGAGGCTCGCGGTGGATCGGGAGCACTTCATTCCGGGAGAGTCCGTCCAGACCGTCGATGGTGTCGCCCACGACGTTCATCACGCGGCCGCGGATCTGGGCGCCGACCGGCATCGCGATGGGCTGTCCCGTGGCCTTGGCCTCCATGCCGCGGCTCAGGCCGTCGGTGGAGTCCATCGCCACGCAGCGGACCGTGTCCTCGCCGATGTGCTGCTGCACCTCGATGACGAGGATCCTGCCGTTGCCGCGTTTTATCCGGAGTGCCTCGTGGATCCGGGGAAGTTCCTCTCCCTCAACGGGGAAATGCACGTCCACCACCGGTCCCACCACCTGGGTAATGTATCCTGTAGAACTGCTTGCCATAGGATCTAGTTTAGTGTATCTACAAAGATAGCGAATTTATTTCAATTATCACTGTCCGAAGGATTATCTTCCGCCGGCAGGCAGATGTTCCAGCCAATACTTGAGCATGGTCCGATAAAGGTGCATCGTGGTATTCTCACGTTCGCTGATCCCGTGGGTACGCATCGGATAAGCCATCATCGAGAACATCTTGCCCTGCTTGACCAGTTCGTTCACAAGCATTTCGAGACTCTGGTAATGGACATTGTCGTCACCGGTTCCGTGGATCAGGAGAAGGTCTCCCTCCAGTCCGGCGGCATGGGTGATGGGAGAACCCTCGCGATAGCCGTCCGGATTCGTGGACGGAAGGCCCATGTAGCGTTCCTGGTAGATGGAATCGTACAGACGCTGCGAATAGACGCCCGCGACGGCGATGCCCACGGAATAGATGTCCGGATGCTCGAACATCAGGTGGGCGGTGGAAGAGCCGCCGCCGCTCCAGCCCCAGACGCCGACACGTTCCGGATCCATGAAGGGGAACATCGCCTCCGCCAGGCGGACGGCTTTCGCATGGTCGGCCATCGCGAGGATGCCCACCTTCCCGTAGATGCTCTTGCGCCACGCACGCCCCTTGGGATTGTTGGTCCCCCGCGGGTCGATACTCGCTATGATGTAACCCTGCTGGGCCAGGAGTTGGTTCCAATAGTCGCCGGACCAGGAATTCTGCACGGTAGAGGAGGCCGGTTCCCCGTAGATATGGAAGATCACGGGATATTTCTTCGCCGGGTCAAAGTCCCGGGGCTTGATCATCCAGCCGTCCAATACGGCGTCCCCGATGTCCACCTGGAAGTACTCCCGGGGCCGGAAGCCATAGGACGCATAGACCTCCTTGAGGGCCGCGTTGTCCTCCAGTTTCCGGACGGTCTTGTGGTCCGGCAGGGAGACCATCTCATACACGCGCGGAGTCGCATGGTTACTGTAACTGCACAAGGCATACTTTGCGCCGGGGGAAATATTGTAGGAATAGGTCCCCGTAAAGCCCCGGGGCGTCACCCGCTCCGCGGAGCCTTTTCCGTCCAGCCGGCTGCGGTAGAGATACTGCTCCACGGCACTTTCCGGAGAGGCCATGTAATAGACATAACCGCCCTTGGGGTCGATCCGGAGGACATTGATCACATCGAAGTCCCCCTTCGTCAGGAGCGTTTCCTTCTTTCCGTCCCGGGTCACCCGGTACAGGTGGCGCCAGCCATCCTTCTCGCTGGTCCAGGTGAAGTACTTGTTCCCGTCCAGCCAGACGATGTTGTCGTGGATGTTCAGGAAGGCTTCGTCGCGGTCCCCGTAGAATGGATTCAGTTCCAGCGTGTTCACGTTCCCGTAGTACACGGTATTCGTGTTCTGGAGCCGGTTCAGTTGCTGGATCATCACCTCGTCGGTCCCGGGGACGAACTCCATCCGGGCGATGTAATTCTCGCGCGGGTCGCCCGGGACGGGGAACCACCCGGTCCGGGCGGTCTCCACGTCCACGACCCCCACCTTGACGGCCGAATTCGTGGTTCCGGCCTTCGGGTACGGCAGGGGGATGGTGAAGGAATAGAGGGAGTCGATGTTATCGATCATCAGGAAGGTGCCCGTGCCGCCGGTATCGGAGTGCCAGTAGGCGATCTTCTTTCCGTCGGGGCTCCAGCGCCAGCCGTCGTAGCAGCCGAGTTCCTCCTCGTACACCCAGTCGAAATTGCCGTTGACCATGACATCGCCGCCGTCGAAGGTCAACTGGCGGCGGTTACCGGTGGCGACATCCTCCACGTACAGGTTGTTGTAATAGACATAGGCGAACCGGTCTCCGGCCGGGGACAGTTTCCCGTACATCATCCGGGAGGGTTCCAGCCCTTTCCCGAGTTGACGGATACGGCCGGTGGCGATGTCCAGGAGCCAGTAGTCGCCGCGGGTGTTCCGGCGCCAGACCCGGCGGGAATTCGTGTACACGACCAGTTTGGTCTTGTCGTCGGACCACGTGTAACTCTCGACGCGGAGCGGGTGGGAAGCCCCTTCGGGCAGGAAGGCTTCCTGGGGGACGATGACCGTTTCGGCCAGGGTGGCGGCGTCGATCCGGACGAGCCCTTTCTCCGTCAGGGCGGAGTAAGAGCGGCCGTCTTCCATCCAGGTAGGCTGAGGGACGCCGCGGGCGCGGAAGGTGCCTTTCACGTAGATGTCTTCGAGGGTGAGTTCAGGCTGGGCCTGCAAAGACAAGACCGCCGTCAGGAGGACGGCGGCGCTGAGGAGGAATCGGGTGAACGTATTCATGTGTGTTTTATTTTCCTGCCAGGTGCTTTTCCCAGGCCCAGGCGGCGGCGAGGGTTTCTTCCACGGTGCGGGTGGCTTTCCAGCCCATCTCCTCGTTGGCGAGCGTCGGATCCGCCCAGATGGCGGTGACGTCGCCGGGACGGCGCGGGGCGAACCGGTGCGGAACGGGGACGCCGTTCACCTTTTCGAACGCATTGACCAGTTCCAGCACGGAGACCGGGCGGCCGGTGCCGATGTTGAAGACCTCGCAGTCCTCCTTCATCTTCCCGTCGATCATCCGGGTGACCGCGAACACATGGGCCTTCGCGAGGTCCACGATGTCGATGTAGTCGCGCAGGCAGGTGCCGTCCGGGGTGGGATAGTCGTTCCCGAAGATGTTCAGGCACGCGCGCTTGCCGATGGCGGTCTGCGTGATGAACGGGACCAGGTTGTTCGGGACGCCGCGCGGGAGTTCGCCGATCAAGGCGCTCGGGTGTGCGCCGATGGGGTTGAAATAACGGAGCAGGATGCCTTTGACGGCACCGCCGCTGGCCTTCACGGTATCGCGGAGGATATCCTCGCACATGGTCTTGGTGTTGCCGTACGGGGACGTGGCCGGCTTGCGGGGTGTCTTTTCCGTGACAGGAACGGCTTCCGGCTCACCGTAAACGGTGGCGGAGGAGGAGAACAGGACTTGGACATTCCCCTTTTCCTGCGCCACTTCCAGGACGTTCAGGAAACTCATCAGGTTGTTCCTGTAGTACATCAGCGGCTTCTCCACGGACTCGCCCACGGCCTTGAAGGCGGCAAAATGGATGACCGCGTCGATGGGATAGTCCGCGAAGATCTTCTTGACGGCGGCCGCATCGCAGAAATCCATCTCCACCAGCGGGAGATCCTCCCGGCCGGTGATCTTCTTCACGCCCTCATAGCACGTGCGGTCGCAGTTGGAAAAATTGTCGGCCACGACCACGTCGTAGCCCGCTTCGATCAGTTCCACGGTCACGTGGCTCCCGATGAACCCCGCCCCGCCGGATACAAGCACTGTCTTTTTCATATCGTTATAGAATAGCAGGTAACAAAGATACGAAAAAAACCTATCTTTGCAGTATGCGTAAATGGATGATTCTGGGCGCGCTCGTCGGGGGGTGCCTCGGGCTGCAGGCGCAGACGCTGCAGCAGAAAGTGGACCAGGCCGTGATGGCGGAGCCCCTGAAGGGGGCGGTCGTGGGCGTGATGGTGCAGGATGCGGCCGGACATGTCGTGGCAAGCCGGGAGGCCGGCCGCCGGATGGTGCCGGCGTCCAACCTGAAACTCGTCACGACGGGAACGGCCCTGCATGCCCTCGGGCCGGATTTCCGGTTCGGGACGGGCATCGGCTACACCGGCACCGTGGAGGACGGCACCCTGCACGGGGACGTGTACATCGTGGGCGGAGGCGATCCCACCATCGGCGTGACCGACACCGTGGCGGTGAAACCGGACGCCCTGTTCTGGCGCTGGAAGTCCATCCTCAAGGAAGCCGGAATCAGCCGCATCGACGGCCGCATCATCGGTGACGGGCGGGCCTACGAGGGCCATCTGGAGAACACGACCTGGGGCTATGACGATACCGGCACCTATTACGGGGCCGGCTGCAACGCGCTCAGTTACTACGAGAACGCCGTGGACTTCCTGGTCTCGGCGGGGGGCGCTGACGAACCCGTCAACGTGACCCAGCGTTTCCCCGACACGCCCTGGATCCACTTCAGCAACCGGACATCGACCGGCCCCAAGGGTACCGGAAACAGTCTCTATCTGTACACGACCGACCTGGCTCCCTATGCGGAACTGCGCGGCACCTATTCCCTGGACCGCAAGCCCAAGGTGGAGCATTTCGCGAACAAGTACGGCGCCCTCACCTGCGCCTACTATTTCTGGCAGAATCTCCGCGACACGGGCTGGGACATCTCCGGCGGCTATGCCGACATCGACCGCGGCGGTTACGTCCGGGGCGCCGATTTCGTTCCGGCCTACAAGGCCGGCACGCCCCAGGTGCTGGGCCAGTCCGACTCCCCCGCCCTCTCCCGGATCGTCCGGCAGACGAACGTCCTGAGTGACAATTTCTATGCGGAGGCCATCTTCCGCCAGATGGGCGAAAAGGCCTCCGGCATCGCCGTGTATGACAGTTGCCGCGTGGCGGTGTACGACGTACTCGAGGGACTGATGGAAAGCGACCTGGCCGGGATCCGCATCGAAGACGGCAGCGGCCTGTCGCGCCTGAACACTGCCTCGCCCGCCTTCTTTGTCTCGTTCCTCCGGGCGATGACCCGCTCCCGCGGCTTCGACGCCTTCCTCGCCAGCCTCCCCCAGCCGGGTGAAGGCACGCTGAGCACGCTCCTTCCCAAACTCACGGCCGCCCAGAAAGCACGCATCCGGGTCAAGAGCGGCTCCATGGACGGCGTCCTCTGCTACAGCGGCTACATCCTGGACGAAGCGGGCAAACCCACCCGCATCTTCTCCCTGATGGTAAACGGGGCCACCGCAAAAACGGCCGACCTGCGCGAAACGCTGGGCGGTATCATCGAGGCGATGCTGTAATCTTATTTCCTTGACAGAACGGCGGCAAGGGCCGGACGGTAGAGGTCGCCGACAGGAAGCGTGGGACCACCGTCAAGGGTGACGGCAGTCCGGGAGTATTCACGGATTTCCGAAAGGTTCACGAGGTAGGAGCGATGGATGCGGAGGAAGCGGTCCTCCGGCAGTTGCTCCGCCAGCCGTTTCAGGCTGTACAGGACCACCAGCGGCGCGGACTCGTCCCGAAGCCATATCTTCAGGTATTCGCTCATGCTTTCCGCATACCGGATGCGGGCCGGTTCCACCCGTACGGTCTTGTAGTCCACCTTGAAAGTCAATGTTTCCAGCCGCGATTCCGCCCGGGGACGGGCCGCCTCGATCCGCTCCCGGAGATGCATCGCCGACGCCTCGAACTCCCGGAAACCGAAGGGCTTCAGGAGATAATCGGCCGCATGGACCTTGAAGCCTTCCAGGGCATATTCGGAATAGGCCGTCGTGAAGACGATAAGGGGCGGATGCTCCAGCGAGCGCACGAACTCCATCCCTGACAGGTCCGGCATGTTGATGTCCACGTACAGGATGTCCGCCCGCTCCACATAGGGCCGCGCCGCGGCGGCCGACGGGCAGGCGGCGACGAGCTCCAGGAAGGGGATCTTCCCGATGTACATTTCCAGCTGCCGGAGCGCCAGCGGCTCGTCATCGATGGTCACGACCCGGATCATACGCCCTCCTTGTCCATTTTGACAGTTGCCGGAAGCAGCAGGAGCACGTCGTACACTTCCCCGCCCTGGTCGATATACAGCGTATACCGGTCGCCGTACAGCAGGTCCAGCCGCCCCCGGACATTCGCGAGGCCGACGCCGTGCTGCGCCGTCTGCGCGGAATCCTGCCGGCTGTTCGCGCACCGGAAAGCGATCTTTCCGTCCTCCACCGACACGGTCACCCGCACGAACGACGGCTTCTCATAGCTGATTCCGTGCTTGAACGCATTCTCCACGAAGGAAGCCAGCATCAGCGGCGGAATCTCGGCCCCCTC
>JAFXMA010000158.1 GCA_017530725.1 Bacteroidales bacterium | reverse complement strand
GAGTTCAAGACCCAGTACATGGACGCCATCAAGGGCAACCGCCTCGTGGACTTCATGGCCTTCTACATGAAGATCGACGTCCTCCTGGTCGATGACATCCAGGACCTCCTGGGCCAGGGTTCCCAGAACGCGTTCTTCAACGTGTTCAACCACCTCCACCAGAGCGGCAAGCAGTTGATCTTCACTTCCGACCGGGCTCCCGTGGACCTGCAGAACTTCGAGGAACGCCTCCTGTCGCGCTTCAAATGGGGGCTTTCCGTGGAACTCTTCAAGCCGGACTACGAAACCCGCCTGGCCATGCTCAAGGCCCGCGCCTTCCGCGAGGGCGTCGCCATCGACGACGAAGTCCTCGCCTTCCTGGCCTCCCGGATCAAGTCCAATTTCCGCGAACTCGAAGGCACGCTCATCTCCCTGATCGCGAACGCCACCCTCTGCCACAAGGAAATCACCGTGGCCCTGGCGGAGAGCATCACCGGCAAGATCGTCGGCGAGGAACAGGCCGACGTCTCCATCGACCTGATCGTGGACACGGTGTGCGAATACTTCAACATCACACGCGACATCCTGCTCTCCAAGTCCCGCAAGCGCCAGATCGTTCAGGCCCGGCAGATCGCGATGTACGAGTGCCGCAACCTCATCCCCAACTGTTCCCTGTCCACGATCGGCGCCGAACTGGGCGGCAAGGACCACGCCACCGTCCTGCATGCCTGCACCACCGTCCAGGACCTGATGTCCACCGACAAGACTTTCCGTCAATATGTTACGGACATCGAGAACATGGTCGCCGTTCCGGTGGACCGGTAGAATTTCCTCAAGTTACGGGAAAACGGAAGCGGAACTTCCGTTTTTTTTGTATCTTTACACAACCATTCACTTGTACAGCCATGACCGCTGAAACTGTTCTCGACCTTTTCAAGGATATCACCCGGATTCCCCGCGAATCCGGCCATGAAGGCCCCATGACGGCCTTCCTGCAGCAATTCGCCGCGAAACGTTCCCTCGAATGCCGGACGGACAAGACCGGCAATGTCGTCATCGTCAAGGAAGCCGCCCCGGGCAAGGAAAACGTTCCGATCCTGGTCCTCCAGGCACACCAGGACATGGTGTGCGAGAAGGATGCCGACTTCCCGTTCGATTTCCTCACCCAACCCATCCCGTTCTCCGTCGAGGACGGCTGGATGGTCTCGAAGCACACCACGCTCGGCGCGGACGACGGCATCGGCGTCGCAGCCTGCCTCGCCCTGCTGGACAGCGACCTCCCGACCGGCAAACTCGAGTGCCTGTTCACGATTTCCGAGGAAACCGGCATGGACGGTGCCTTCGCGCTCGAACCCGGCTTCTTCGAAGGAAAGACCCTGATCAACCTGGACTCCGAGGACGAAGGCCAATTATTCGTGGGCTGCGCCGGCGGCATGGAGACGACCGCCACGTTCGAGTTCAAGCGGGAAGCCCTCCGCAAGGGCTATAAGACCCTGAAGGTCCGCGTCACCGGCGGCAAGGGAGGCCATAGCGGCGACGATATCAACAAGGAGCGGGCGAACGCCCTGCGGCTCCTCGTCCGTTTCCTGTACACGGAACTGCAGTACGATTTCCAACTCCTCACCCTGGACGGCGGCAACAAGTCCAACGCCATCTGCCGGGAGGCGGAAGCCTTCATCGCCGTCCCGGCCGACGACATCGCTGAATGGGTGGCCGACGCAGAAGCCTTCGACGCCCTCATCAAGGCCGAATACAAGGCCAGCGACGCGCTCATCGGCTGCAGCGTCACGGAAGAAGTATCCCTCATCCGTCCGATCGAGGAAGGTGACGCCGCGAACATCATCATGACCCTCCTGGGCGTCCCGCACGGGGTGGAGAAGATGTCCATGGACATTCCCGGCCTGGTGGAGACCTCCACGAACCTCGCCGCCGCACACATCGAAGGCGATGTCCTCAAGGTCGTCACGAGCCAGCGCAGTTCCGTCGTTTCCGAACTGCACGCCATGGCGGAACGGGTGGAAGCCGCCTTCTTCCTGGGTTCTTTCGACGTGGAGCATCACGGGGAATATCCGGGCTGGAAACCGAACCTGGAATCCCGCATCCTGAAGGTCTCCGTGGAGTCCTACAAGCGCCTCTTCAAGACCGATCCTGAGGTCAAGGCCATCCATGCCGGCCTCGAGTGCGGCCTGTTCCTGGAGAAGTTCCCGGACCTGGACATGATCTCCTTCGGTCCCACCCTCCGCAATGTCCACGCACCGGGCGAGAAACTCGAACTCGCGTCCCTGGACAAGTTCGTCGCGCACCTTACGGATGTCGTCCTCAATTTCGCCTGAGATGCTCATCGCCCCTTCTCTGCTGGCCGCTGACTTCCTCCATCTCGCCAAGGATGTGGAGACGGTCAACGCGCATGCGGACATCTTCCACCTGGACATCATGGACGGAACCTTCGTCCCGAACATCTCCTTCGGTTTCCCGGTGGTGGAAGCCGTCGCGCGGGAAGCCCGCAAGCCGATGGATGTCCACCTGATGATCGTCCATCCCGAAAAGTATGTGGAACGCTTTGCGAAGGCGGGAGCCGCGATGATCAGTTTCCACTACGAAGCGGCGCTGGATGAATCCGATGCAGTCATCGACCTCATCCATGGCTTCAACGTAAAAGCAGGCATCGTGATCAATCCGGACTGCCCGGTGGAAAGCATCTTCCCGTACCTCGGGAAGGTGGATTACGTGCTCCTGATGAGCGTGTTCGCCGGCTTCGGCGGGCAGAAGTTCATGGAGGAGACATACGCCCGCGTAAAGGCCGTGAAAGCGGAACTGAACCGGATCGGGAGCACCGCCCTCATCGAAGTGGACGGCGGCGTCTCGCCGAAGAATGCCGGCCGCCTGGGCAAGGCGGGGGTCGATATCCTCGTCGCCGGCAGCGCCGTGTTCAAGGCGGAGGATCCCGCTGCGGCCGTCGCCGCCCTCCGCAACGGTTAAAGGATATAGCCGACTTCCTTGAAGCCGAAGGTCCGCTCGTGGCCTTCGGCTTCAACGCGTAGAAGGCCCTCGGGGGTAATGCCCCGGATGATGCCGGTGAACGCTTCGCCGGTGGCGAGATCCCGATAGTGAGCGGAAATGTCTTTCTGGAACAAATCCCGCTCATAGGCCTCCCGGAGGCCGTTCCGTCCTTCCTGGGAGTCCAGTTCCGGCAGCAGTCTTCCTATCCCTTCGCACACCTTTTCCAGGAAAGGTTCCAATTCGTAGGAACGGCCGGTCAGGCGCTTGAGGGAGATGGGATTCAGGACCTCGCCGGGGAACTGCGTCTGGTTCAGGTTGATGCCGATCCCGACGACGGACCAGGCGATGTCCGGCCCCGCCAGGCCGTTTTCCACAAGCATCCCGCAAATCTTGCGCTTCCCGACGTAGATGTCGTTCGGCCACTTGATGACCGCGGGGACATCCTCGCCGCGGAGCGTGTCCCGGACGGCGAGCGTCGCCAGGCAGGTAATGGCCATCACCTCCCGGGCCGGAAGCCTTTCCGGCTTGAGCAGCAGGGAAAAGGTGAGGTTGTCCCCGGGGGCGGAGAGCCAGCGGTTTCCGCGCTGTCCGCGGCCCGCAGTCTGGTTCACGGCCGCGACCACTGACAAATTGTCATAGTCGGAAATGTGCCTCAGAAGCACGTTGTTCGTGGAATCCGCCTCCTCCAGCCACTTTATCCGTATCTTGTTTTCCATTGGCGAGGATTTTGTTTATATTTGTAAGACAAATATACTAATTATCCCGATATGATCACACACGACCTTCGGCTGATTGCCGATGCAATCATAGACAAGAAGGGCCAGGACGTAGTGTCGCTGGACCTGCGGAAGATGGATGGTGCCATCACGGACTTCTTCGTGGTCTGCGACGGCTCCAACACCACCCAGGTGGGCGCCATCGCGGACAACATCGCCGAGAAGATGCAGCAGGAGGGTCACACCCTCTGGCGTTCCCAGGGCGAGGGCAACAACTTCTGGATCATCCAGGACTACGGCAACATCGTCGTCCACATCTTCCTGAAGGAATACCGCGAATTTTACCGTCTGGAGGACCTCTGGGCCGACGTTCCCCGTAAGGAATACAAGGAGCGCCGGAAGCCGGCGGCCGCAAAATCCCAAGAATAGATGGCTGACAAAAAGAAAGATCCCAAAGGCGGGAAGACCTTCCGCGTTTCCTTCAATTTCTCCTGGCTCTATCTGCTCCTGATCATCGGCATCGGCTGGCTGCTGTTCTCGAACCAGCAGTCCGCGGATCCCCAGAAGATCGAATGGCAGCAGGTCCAGACCATGGCCGAATCCGGCGACATCGAGGAGATCGTCTTCGTCCGGAACGACATCCGGGGCGAAGTCAAGGTCCGTCCCGAGCGCCTGGCCAAGTACGCCGACCAGTTCCCGGGCGGGAACGTCCCGCGCCGGGCGCCGCATTTCTACTTCCTGGTCTCCGCCAAGTTCGATCCGGAAGCCAGTTTCGCCGCGCTGAACGCGAACCTCCCCGTAGGCGACCAGTTCAAGGTCGTCATGCAGAATGCGGACCACACCTGGGCCGAACTGGCCCAGTGGATTTTCCCGACGCTGCTCCTCATCCTCTTCTGGGTGTGGATGTTCCGGGGCATGAACCGGGGCGCCGGCGGAGCGGGCGGCGGCATGGGCAATCCCTTCAACGTGGGCAAGGCCACCGGCAAACTCGCCGACAAGGACGAGGTCAAGGTCACCTTCAAGGACGTCGCCGGCCTGTACGGCGCCAAGGAAGAGGTGATGGAGATCGTCGATTTCCTCAAGAATCCGAAGAAATACACCGCCCTCGGCGGCAAGATCCCGAAGGGTGCGCTTCTCGTCGGGCCTCCGGGTACCGGCAAGACGCTGCTCGCGAAGGCCGTGGCCGGCGAGGCGAACGTCCCGTTCTTCTCCATCTCCGGTTCCGACTTCGTGGAAATGTTCGTCGGCGTGGGTGCCTCCCGTGTCCGCGACCTCTTCCGCCAGGCGAAGGAGAAAGCCCCGTGCATCGTGTTCATCGACGAAATCGACGCCGTGGGCCGCGCCCGGGCGAAGAACGGCGGTTTCTCCTCCAACGACGAGCGGGAGAACACGCTGAACCAGTTGCTAACGGAAATGGACGGCTTCGGCACCAACTCCGGTGTCATCGTCCTCGCCGCCACGAACCGGGCCGACATCCTGGACCAGGCGCTGATGCGCGCCGGCCGCTTCGACCGGCAGATCCATGTGGAACTCCCGGAACTCAAGGAGCGCGAGGAGATCTTCCAGGTGCACCTGCGGGGCATCAAGGTGGCTCCGGACTTCAACGTGGAGTTCATGGCCAAGCATACGCCCGGTTTCTCCGGCGCCGACATCGCGAACGTGTGCAACGAGGCGGCCCTCACGGCGGCCCGGCGCAACCACGAGACCGTGAGCCAGCAGGACTTCCTGGATGCCGTGGACCGCATCATCGGCGGTCTCGAGCGGAAGAACAACACCATCATGTCGCCGGCCGAGAAGCGGACGACGGCCTACCACGAGGCCGGTCACGCCCTGGTGGGCTGGCTGCTCCCGTATGCCGATCCGGTGTTCAAGGTGAGCATCATTCCGCGCGGCAACGCCCTGGGCCTCACCTGGTATCTTCCGGAGGAACGGAAGAACTGGTCCCGCAGCGTGATGATCGACCGGATGTGCGCCCTGCTGGGCGGCCGCGTCGCGGAGGAGATCCTGAACGGAGAGCCTTCCACGGGCGCGCTGAACGACCTCGAGCGGATGACGGGCATGGCCTACAGCATGGTCCAGTACTACGGCATGAGCGAGAAGGTCGGGAACCTGTCCTTCTACGATTCCACGGGCGCCCGCGGCTACAACCTCACGAAACCCTATTCGGAAAAGACGGCCGAACTCATGGACGAGGAGGTCAAGGCCATCGTGCAGGAAGTGCACGACCGGACGCAGGCCATCATCGAGGAGCACAAGGAGGGATTCATGCAGATGGGCGCGCTCCTTCTCGAAAAGGAAGTCATCTTTGCGGAAGACATCGAGCGGATCCTCGGCCCCAAGGTGAAACCGGCGGAAGAGAGTCAGCCCGAACCGGTCCTGCAACCCGAAGAAACCCCGGAAAATGAATAACACGGTCAAAAGAACCCTCTCGGGCATCTGTTTCCTGGTTGTCGTCATCGGCTGCCTCCTGATCGACAAGTACCTCTATGCCGCGCTCCTCACCTTCATGATGGTGACGATGCTCCACGAGTTCTACCGGATGACGATGGGGAACCTGTTCCCGCGCACCCGGGCGCTCGCCATCGTGCTGGGATGCTGCTCGTTCCTGAGCCTGTTCCTGGTGATGGCTTTCCGGCTGGACATCCGCCTGGTGGGCATCAGCGCCATCCTGCTGCTCGTGCTGATGTCCTCCACCCTGATGGTGAAGGACAAGGCCGACTTCAAACTCTTCGCCTTCCTGTACACCGGCCTGATGTACATCGGCGCGCCGCTGACGCTGTCCAACTTCGTGGTTTTCACCCCGAACGGCGTGTTCGACGGCCGCCCGATGCTTGCATTCTTCATCATCATCTGGGCTTCCGACGTGGGGGCTTACTGCGTCGGGATGCTGTTCGGGAAATACAGCAGGAAACTCTTCGAGAGCGTGTCCCCGAAGAAAACCTGGGCCGGATTCTGGGGCGGACTGGCCTTCGCCGTCCTGGCGGGCCTGATCCTCGTGTGGACGGGCCTGTGGACCTATCCCTGGTACCATGCCATCGTCCTCTCGGTGATCATGCATGTGGCGGGCGTTTTCGGCGACCTGTTCGAATCCCAGTGGAAGCGGGTGTGCGAGATCAAGGATTCCGGCAACATCATCCCGGGACACGGGGGGATGCTGGACCGGTTCGACAGCGCGCTCTTCGCCATCCCGGCCGGCGTCATCTATCTGGTAATCATTGGCCTGCTCTAAACCGACCCTTATGAAGCGACTGATCCGAAGCATCCGCATCGACAAGGACTCCTACGAGACGATCCTCATCGCCTGGTGCATCTGCGCCGCCCTCATCTGGCTGAATGCGCGATTCATCCACAACCCGTGGATCTCGATTCCGATCTCGGCCGTGCTCGTCATCTTCATGTGTTTCATCACTTGGTTCTTCCGCGTCCCGAACCGGACCGTCCCCGATTACGAGAACGACCGGCTCGTCACCTCCGTGGCGGACGGGAAGGTGGTCATCCTGGAGAAGGTGTTCGAGAAGGAATACCTGCAGCGGGACTGCATCCAGATTTCCGTGTACATGGACTTTTTCGATGTCCACTGCAACTTCTGGCCGATGAACGGGAAGGTGACCTATTACAAGTACCATCCGGGCCGGTATCTGCTGGCCTTCCATCCCAAATCCTCGGAACTGAACGAGCATTCCTCCAGTTGCCTCCGCAACCGGTACGGGGAAGTCTTCTTCAAGCAGATCGCCGGTACCTTCGCGCGCCGGATCGTCTGCTATTCCGAGCCCGGCAACATGGAAAACCGCGGTGACCAGTGCGGCGTCATCAAGTTCGGATCCCGCATCGACCTGTTCCTCCCGCTGGATGCCGACATCAAGGTGAAACTGGGGGACAAGGTCAGGGCCGTGGAAACGGTGCTGGCAGAGTTGGCGGAATAGGGCTTATTTCGAACCCAGATAGAGGAATACCATTCCCAGCAGGACGAGGGCGAGGTCGAAGGACTTCGCCTTCAGGTTTTTCTCCCGGAACACAAGGGCGCCGAACAGGAAACTCACGAGGACGCTGCCGCGGCGGATCATCGACACGATGGAGATCATCGCGTCCTCGTCGGTCAGGGCCCACATGTAGATGAAATCGGCGCCGCAGAGGAAAAGGCTGATGAAGGGGATGGTCCAACTCCAGTGGAACGGCGTCGTAGCGGCGCGGCGGGGGTACCAGATGGCCAGCAGCACGACGGCCATCATGCCGGCCTGGTACAGATTGTACCACGAAAGGACTTGCAGCCTGTCCAGGGAGGCGCCCGCAGGGGACATCAGGAACCGGTCGTACAGGGCGCTGCAGGCTCCGATGAGGGCGGCCAGGACTGCGCACCAGATCCAGCGGTCATGCTTGAAGTCGATGCCCTCGCGCTTTCCGCTGCGGCTGAGCAGGAAGAACGACACGGCCGCGAGCGCCACGCCGATCCACTGATACAGGTTCAGCCGCTCTCCGAAGAGGATCATCGCGCCGATGAGTACCAGCACCGGGCGCGTCGCATTGATGGGGCCCACGATGGTGAGCGGCAGATACTTCATCGCATAATACCCGGCTATCCAGGAGGACAGGACGATGCAACTCTTGAGAAGGATGTACTTCTGCACCTCCCAGCCTCCCCAGCCGCTCCGGATGGCGAAAGGGAGCAGGATCAGCGCGCTGAACACCGTATTGAGGAAAAGCACGGGAATCACCGCATTCCCTTTCAGGGATGCTTTCTTGAAGGAATCATAGAACCCCAGCAGCGCCGCCGAGGCGAAGGCCAGTGCCCACCACATGGAAGGTGCCCGTTACGGAAGTCAATAGATATCGTCCAGGGTGACCGACGCAGAGCCCAGGACGGGCATCGTCGGATCATCCACCGTGCAGTCGATCACCAGCGGCTTGCGGCCGATCACGGACACCTCCAGGAAGCGTTTCTCTTCCGGCCAGTTGGCAAGCATATTGGCGGCCATGTCGTGACTGTGATCGACGTAGCGGTAGATCTGATAGGTGTAGCCGGCGGGCTGGAGGACCTCCTTCACGAGATAACTGCTGCCGAACATGCCCCAGCGGCCGAAGCCCATCTTGTCGTAAGCGACGGCGCCGTCCTTGGTGCCGTGGATGAGCAGTTGCGGGCACGGTGTGCGCTGATAGGCAGGTCTCCCGGAATCGGACATGATCGCCCCCGCAAAGGACATCACCCCGGCGAAATGGAAGCCTTCGGGGAGATATTCGATGGCGCGGGAAGTCCGGTTGCAGGCTTCAAGTTCGCAGGAGAGGGAGATCATCGCCCCGGCGGAACTGCCGGAGATGACGATGTTGTCCAGATCCACGCCCAGTTCCTCCGCATGGTCCGCCAGGTAACGGACGGAAGCGAACACGTCTTCCACGCCCATGTCCACGGCTTTTTTCGTGTAATTCGCGCTCTGGATGAGGTGGAACAGGTCGAACCGCATCCGGACGCCCTTGAGGCCCAGGCGGTAATCGACCGAGACCACCCGGTAGCCGTTCTCGTTCAGGAGTTTGAACCAGGGCATCACCCACGGGTCGTCCCGCTGGCCCATGATGAAACCGCCGCCGAAGACGAACAGGATGGTGGGCCGGTCCAGGGTGTCGCCGGGGATGGCGACCGGTTCATACACGTCCATGTAAAGGTCGCAGGTGTCACGGTGGGCGACCAGATAGGTAGTCTTTTCCTGTGCGAAGGAGAGGGCGCACAGCAGCGCGGCCAGCAGGGTCAGGATCGTTCGTTTCATCGTTCGGATTCGATTAGTTCAACCAGTTTATCGACAGCCTCGCTGTCGGGGATATGCCGCAGGACGGGTTCCTTGCCGCGGTAGATGGTCACCTTGCCGCCGCCTTCACCCACATAACCCCAGTCGGCATCCGCCATCTCACCGGGGCCGTTGACGATGCAGCCCATGACGGCGATGACGACATCCTGCAGATGCCCGGTCCGTGCTTTGACGGCCTCGAAGGCTTCCTGCAGGTTGTACATCGTGCGGCCGCAGCCGGGGCAGGCGATGTACTCGGGCCGATAGAACTTCCGGCGACACGCCTGCATCAGTTCGTCGGCGAGGTACGCCCCGAACTCCGGTTCCAGTTCCGGGAAGGAAACAGTGTCGATAGTGCGGTCCAGCAGGGGTTTTCCGTAATCGCAGGCGGCTTTGAGCACAATGCCGTCCCGCTCCGGAAGGACAGGTGCCTCGGCGGCGGAGTACCGCGCCGCCAGGTACTGCGCCACGGGGAGTTCGTTCTCCGGCGGTTCGGTGAGGGAGACGCGGACGGTGTTGCCGATGCCTTCGGCGAGGAGGGTGGAGATAGCGACGCAGGATTTGATGCGGCCGGAATCGCCGTTGCCGGCTTCGGTCACGCCCACGTGCAGCGGGAAAACCACGCCGCGCTCCTGCATCATCCGGGCCAGTTCCCGGTAGGCCTCGATCATCACGACGGTGTTCGACGCCTTGAGCGAGACCACGACCTGATAGAACGCGGCCTCGAGGCACATCTCGATCCATTCCATCGCGGCCAGGGCCATCGCCTGCGGCGTATTTCCATACCGGTCCACGATGTAGGCACCCAGCGACCCGTGGTTCAGGCCGATGCGGATGGCGGTCCCGTACCGCTTGCATTCCTCCAGGAAGCGGGCGAACTGGCGCCGCGCCTCGGCGTGGTCCCGGTGGAAATTGCCGGGGTTGATCCGGACCTTTTCCACGACGGAGGCCACGGCGATGGCGGTTTCCGAGGAGAAATGGATGTCCGCGACGAGCGGGACATCGCAGCCTGCCGCACGGACCCGGGCCTTGATCTCCCGGATGTGCGGTACATCCTGCAATCCGGGGACCGTGATCCGGACGAGTTGTGCTCCGGCTTCGGCCAGCCGCAGCGTCTGGGCCACGGTGGCATCGACATCATCCGTATGGGTGTTGCACATCGTCTGGACGACGATGGGGTTGTTTCCTCCGATAAGGACGTCACCCACCTTGACTACACGCGTTTCCATAGTTATTCCTTGTCCTGTTCCTTTTCCATCTCTTCCGTCACCATCCGGCGCGCCAACTGGCGGAGCGAACCGCGGGTATGGCCCCGGCGCTTGGTCAACTGGTAATAGACGCCGAGGGTGACGGCGCCGTCCAGCGGATAGGCGAAGCGGTAATAATACGGGCTGGCCACGTCCGGCTGATAGAAGGAAGACCAGCCCCACTTGACCTGGACGTTCAGATGGACCTCGACCGGGTCCAGCATCAAACCGAGCCCGAGTCCGCCCTGGACGCCGTACGACCAGCGGATATCCGTGTCCTTGAACGCATTGACGATCGCGGGATCGACACGCGGACCGCTCCGGGTGATGTTCGTGCGGTAGCCGCCGAACACGCCCGCCTTGAGGTTCACCTTCACGAACTGGCCCATATCGACATGCCCGTGGGTGAGTAGGAAAACCTCGGGGACTTCCATATAGGCCTCGTAGGCTCCGTCGATGTCCTGCCGGTACTTATGTCCTTCCATCTCGTATTCCTTGAACCGGTAACCCTCGTAATTGTGCTGGAAGCCCACTTCCATCCCCAGGTTCGGGAACGTGTTCATCATGGTCGCGAACCGGGTGATGGAGACGCCCCAAACCGGTTTGTTCGGGTAGAAACTCACCGTACGCGGCGGATTGAAGTATCCGTGCTGCACGGAGACGCCGCCATGGACGCCCACAATCCAGTAGTCGTTGATCCGGGCCTTCTTGGGAAGGGGCGTATTGTCCAGATAATCGTCCGTGACCGAGTCGGGGAGATGGAAGAACTCCTCGTCCAGGTCGATGGATTTCTTTTTCTTCCCGCTCTGTGCGGAGAGCGGAAGGACGGCCACGAAAAGGACCGCCGCAAGCAGCAGTGCGACCTTTCTCATCGGAACAGTTCCTCCATGTCGATTTTCTGTACGTACTCCGTCCGCTCCGGGATGTCCAGCAGGAACTGGTCCTTGATCTTGTAGAACATGACCTTTTCCGGCTGCCGGTGCTCCAGGATGCTGCCCGTATCCACCAGGCCGTTCCCGTTGCTGTCCTCCGTGATGCGGACGCAGTACTTGCCGGCCTGCACGTAAGGGAAGTGGACCGCCTGGTCGTTCTCGATGATGAAACTGCGGATCACCTTGTCGCGTTTCTCGGTGAGCAGGTCGATGATGTAGCGGTGCCTGACCTTGCTCATCTCGAACGTGATGGAACTCAGTTTCTCGTCGTTGGGAAGCGTCACTTTCAGTTCGGTGCTGTCATTGTAATAGCCGTTCACGTCCCGGAACTTCCGGTAGGGGATCTTCAGGAAGTAGTCGAACCCGGTCTGCAGTTTCTCCCGGGGCATGATGGTGTATTTGCGCAGGTTGTCGGGATCCCGGGTCACATCATACCGCTCCACCTTCTCCTGCTGGCGGGGGTTTACGGACCGGAAGGTGAGCGAATCCCAGGCATCCTGGATCAGCGGGTACTGGAATTCCACCGTGAAACCGTACTGCTCCACGGTCGTCGGGTCCACCGCGCCCTTGAACACGGCGATGGTGTCCGTATGCTTGATATCCCGCTGGGAACTCTTCTGCAGTTCCGCCCGCAGTTTCTTGTCCAGGGCGAGTTTCACGACCTCGTCAGTCGGGACCAGATTCCCGAGGGTGTCCGTCTTGTCATAGTTGATGAGCAGGTGCAGGGTGTCCGGCATCTTCCGCTGGTCGTTCACCCACAGTTCCAGGCTGTCCTTCTGCGGATTGAACTGGGAGATGAGTTTTTCCGCGGGAAGGCCCCGGAACTTCATCGAATTGATCTTCGCATTGGGGGCCATGAACGTCAGGAAGGCCGTCCTCAGGCCCACGCGTTCCTTCTTGACGATGAACTGCTTGGAGGGTTTCTCCCGGAAAACGTTCAGTTCCACGTCGGTCTTGCGGGCCAGGCAGAGGGCGGTGTCCTTCATGTTGAACTTCTTGAACTCGTAGAGGGAGTCGTTGAAGACGGTCTTGGGGCGGTAAGGGTCGCTCAGGAAGGCGACACTCTCCTGGTCGGGTTCGTACTTGTTGTTGTTGTTCGCGTCCTTCAGGGCATAGACACGATAAATGGTATCCTTGATGTTCCTCAGACTGAAGTACCCCCAGTCGTCGGTCTTGGCGGCGGCATCCGGACGGTGCAGGAAGATGGCCGAGTCCGCATGGTCCTTGTACAGCAGGACCGTCGCTCCCTTGAGGGGCATCAGGGTATTGCAGTCCTGGACAAGGCCCGTCATGCACATCGAGTCGATCTGGGACCCGGTGGAGAACACGAGGGTGAATCCCTCATACCAGTTGTTCTCGTTGTTGTCGGCGACGGCGCCGGTGATGTCCAGCGTATAGGTCGTGTTGGTATCCAGGTCGGATTCGAAGGAAACGACGAGGGTCTTCCCGGACATGCGGAACTTGGGCTTCTTCTCCAGCGGGGGAGACAGGAAGATGTTGTTGGGCTCCTTGACCACCACATACTCGTCGAAGGTGAACTTGACCTGCGTGTTGTGCGTGGGGACGTTCACCGTTCCGGGCAGGGGAGCGGTCTTCACCAGCACGGGCGGGATGGTGTCCTTGGGGCCGCCGGAAGGCGGGGTGGTGGTGTTCGCACATCCCGACGGGAACATCATCGCCCCGAGGACCAGGGCGGCCGGGATGAGCGGGATATATTTCGACAGTCTCTTCATATTCAGTTTATTACAAGTCGATTCGGGACACCGACTCGATGCCCTCGATGGTGGTGAGTTTCTTCAGGATCTTCTCCAGGACATCCTTGCTGTTCACGTACAGGTCGATGTAGCCGTCGAAAATCCCCTTGTCCGCATGGAGGTTGATTCCCCGCATGTTGGCCCCCATCACCAGGGACAGGAAACGGGAGATCTCGTTCAGGATGCCCACCCGGTCGAGTCCTTTCAGCGAAATCCGTACCAGGAAGGCATTCGACACGGCGGCTTCCAGCCACTTGGGCACGACCACCCAGTCTCCGTGCGTGGCGGCTATCTCCTCGGCGACCGGACAGGATTTCTTATGGACCGTGATCTTGCCGTCGGGGGACTTGATGCCCACCACGGCATCTCCCGGGATCGGGTTGCAGCAGGTGGCGATGACGAACTGGCGTCCGTCGTCGTCCTTGCCGCCGATGATGTACTCTTCAGGCTCCTTGGGCTTCTCCTTCGGTGAGGAAAAGATCCTGCGCAGCAGGGAATAGCGCTGCTTGGACTTGAGGACATCGGCCAGGTTCTCCAGTTTGCAGGAGCCGATGCCGATCTTGAAGAAGAAATCCTCGCGGTCCGTGGCCCCGTAAGCGGCCTCGACGCGCTGCATCGTCGCCTCGTCCAGTTTGTAGCCGTGCAACTTGACCTGCTCCTCGAGGACCTGGCGGCCATAATCCACCGTCTGCTTGCGCTCGTTCCGGAAATAGTCCATCACGAGGTTCCGGGCCTTCCGTGTCTTCAGGAACTGGAGCCACTCCCGCTTGGGATGCTCTTCCCCGGCCGTGATGATCTCGATCTGGTCGCCGGTCTTGACGACATAGTTCAGGGCCACCAGCCGCTGGTTCACCTTGGCCGCGATCGCCTTGTTGCCCACCTCGGTATGGATCTGGTAGGCGAAATCCAGCACCGTCGCCCCCTTTTCGATGGACCGCTGCTCGCCCTTGGGCGTGAACACGTAGATCTCCGCGCTGGTGAGGTCGTTGTGGATGATGTCCAGCAGTTCCAGGGCGTTGACATCCGGATTCACGAGCACTTCCTTGATCCGCTCCAGCCAGAGGTCCATCTCGCTGTCGTTCTCGCTCACATAGCCGTTCTGCTTGTAGGTCCAGTGGGCGGCGATGCCCTTCTCGGCGATGTCGTCCATGCGCCGGGTACGGATCTGGACCTCCACCCAGATGCCCGAAGAACTGAGCAGGGTGCAATGCAGGGCTTCATAGCCGTTGCTCTTGGGATGCTTCACCCAGTCGCGCAGGCGCTCGGGCATGTACCGGTAGATGCCGGTGATGATTGAGAAGACGTGGTAGCACTGGTCACGCTCGGATTCGTCCTTGGTCCGGTCGGGATCGAAGATGATCCGGATGGCATACAGGTCGTACACCTGCTCGAAGGGAATCTGCTTGACCTGCATCTTATGCCAGGCCGAGTACGGGGTTTTCACCCGCTTCTTGATCTCGAACTGGAAACCCGCCCGTTTCAGGGCCATGTCGATGGGCTCGATGAACGCGTTGATCTCCTTCGCGCGCTGCTGGATGTTGCGGTTGATCTTGGTGCTGATTTCCTCGAAGGCATCCGGCTCCTTGTACCGCAGCCAGATGTTCTCCAGTTCGCTCTTGACACTGTACAGGCCCAGCCGGTGGGCGAGGGGGATGAACACGAACATCGTCTCGCTCAGGATCTTGTCCCGCTTGTGCTCGGGCATGAACTCGATGGTCCGGCAGTTGTGGAGGCGGTCGGCGAGTTTGATCAGCACCACGCGCGGGTCATCGTTCAGCGTGAGCAGGATCCGCTTGAAGTTCTCCGCCTGGAGACTCCGGGCCGACAGGTCCTTGTTCTCGTTGTCCAGGACCGTCTTGATCTTGGTGAGGCCGTCCACGAGGCTGGCCACCTTGTCGCCGAAGCGGTCCCTGAGGTCGTCCACGGTGTAGTCCGTGTCCTCCACCACGTCGTGCAGGAGGGCGGCGCAGATGGACTTGTATCCGAGCCCGATGTCGTCCACGACGATCTGGGCGACGGCGATGGGATGGAGCATGTACGGCTCCCCGCTGCGCCGGCGGACGTTTCTGTGCGCATGGTTGGCAAAATCATAGGCTTCCGACACCATCTCCAGTTCGCGCTCGTCCGCGCACCGTTTCCGGGCCGATGCATACAGCACCTGCCAGGCCTGGTCGATGACTCCGTAATCTTTCTCGGTAAACTCGGAATAACTCATAGCACCTCGTTTGGCTTCAATTGGTTCGCATGCTGGAAGGAATAGGACAGTTCAGCCCCGTACAGGATGATCGTCCATCCCAGGTTCAGCCAGATCATGAAGAGCGGCAGGGCGGCGAGCACGCCGTAGATGGCGCTCTGCTTGGCCACCATCACCTGCGTTTCCAGGTAGAGATACTGCACGGCCGTGAATCCGATGCCGGCAATCAGCGCCGCCTTGAAGGCGGGGCGTGTCTTGACCACGGCCGCCGGCAGGTACTTGTACATCGCCGTCAGGATGAGGACGGACGCGCCGGCGAACAGGGCCCAGGACAGGAAGTTTTTCAAATGGTCCGAGAAGAACAGGCCGCTCGGAACGATATAGTCCAGCACCGTCGAATACACGACCGAGCCGGAGAAGAACAGGACAATCACGAAAGGGGACAGGATGAGGATGGCGAAGCCGATGCCCAGCACCCGGAAGAAACTCCGCTTCTCCTTCGCCTGCCACACGTTGTTGAATACGGACCGGACCGTAAGCATCAGCGAAAGGAGGATCCACAGGAAAGAGGCCATGCTGATGAAGCCGAACAGGCCCGACTCCGCCGTCGCGATGATTTTCTCGGATGCGGCCAGGAGATGGTCGATGAGTCTCTGGTTGCTGATGTTCGCATGGAGGAACGCGCTGAACTGGTCGGAGATGCCGATTCCGTTCGTCAGGTACAGGCCGATGGCGATGAACGGGACCACCGACATCATGCTGCGGTAGGCGAGGGCCGTGATCTGGTAGCCGATCTTCTGGTCGGAGAAGACCTTGAGCATGACGAAGATGGTTTTGAGGTCCTCCACGCCGCGCTTTTTCCAGCGGGACAGGTCCTCCAGGTTCAGGTACCACATGTCGTGCATGATGAACCGCACGATCCGCCCGACGACGATCCTCGCCCAGCGGATCCGGACTTGCGTCCAATGCGTGATTCGTTCAAACACGGCCATAGGTTCAGAACAGGGTCAAATCGTTACCGTTATCCTGCGCGGGAGCCGGCAGGGTACCTTCGGGAAGGAGTTTGCGGAAGGCTTCCTCGTCCAGGATCTCGATGCCCAGCGACTCCGCCTTCCTGATCTTCTCCGGTCCGGGCTTGGTGCCGGCGAGCAGGAAGGAAGTCTTGCCGGACACGGAGCCGCTGTTCTTGCCGCCATTGGCCTCGATGAGGGCCTTGATCTCATCCCGGGAAACGGAGAAGTTGCCGCTGATGACGATGGTCTTGCCGGCCAGGGCGTCGGACGCGTTCTCCGCCTTGTTGACGACGGCCATCTGCAGGCCGGCGGCCTTGAGGCGCTCGATTTCCTTCAGGTGGCGTTCATCACGGAAATACCTGTAAACGCTCTCGGCAATGACTTCTCCCACCTCGGGAACGGCGGCCAGTTCCTCCTTCGAGGCCCGGGCCAGCGTGTCGATGTCGCCGAAATGCCGGGCGATGTCCCGCGCCGTCGTCTCGCCCACATAGCGGATGCCGATGGCGAACAGGACGCGCTCGAAAGGCACGTTCCGTGATTCCCGGAGGCTGTCCAGGAACCGCTGCGCGGCGCGTTCCTTCCAGCCTTCCAGCATGAGGAGTTGGTTCTCGCGGAGGTCGTAGAAATCGGCCGGAGTCCGGACGAGGTCCAGGTTGTACAACTGGTCCACCGTGGCGTCGCCCGCCAGCACGTTCATCGCCTTGCGGCCGAGGAAGTGGACGAGTTTGCCCTTGATCTGGGTGGGGCAGCCGTCCGTATTGGGGCAGAACCACTTGGCTTCGCCTTCCGGTTTCACCAGCGGCGTCCCGCAGTCGGGGCATACCTTCGGGAAGGCCGGCCGCTTCGCGCCGGGCTGGCGCCTGGATTCCTCCACGCCGGTGATCTTGGGGATGATTTCCCCGCCTTTCTCCACATACACCCAGTCGCCCTCGTGGATATCCAGCATGGTCATCTGGTCCTCGTTCACGAGGGTGGCGCGCTTCACCATCGTCCCGGACAGGAACACGGGTTCCATGTTCGCGACGGGCGTCACGGCGCCGGTGCGGCCCACCTGGTAGTCGATGGACAGGATGGGCGTCAGGGCCTGTTCGGCCTTGAACTTGTACGCGACCGCCCAGCGCGGGGACTTGGCCGTGTACCCCAACTGCCGCTGGGCGTCCATCTCGTTGATCTTGATCACGATGCCGTCGGTGGCATAAGGCAATTGCTTGCGCGCGGTATCCCAATGGGCGATGAAGGCCTCGATTCCGTCGATGTCCCGGCAGATCCTGCGCTCATCGGACACGGGAAGACCCCAGGCGGCCGCCGCTTTCAAGGCGTCGTCATGGGTGGGGAAGTCCACCTGGCCGGCGGGGATATGGTACAGGGTGCACATCAGGCCGCGGTTCGCCACTTCTTCCGGGTCCTGGAGTTTCAGCGAGCCGCTGGCCGCGTTGCGGGGATTCGCGAACGGCTGGTCCTCGTTGGCCTCCCGCTCCCGGTTCAGCCGGTCGAAGGACTCGTAGGGCATCAGAACCTCGCCGCGAATCTCGAATTCCGCCGGCCAGCCCGTACCCTGCAAGGTCTCGGGGATGTTGGCAATGCGGCGGGCGTTGGCGGTGACGTCGTCACCTACCACGCCGTCGCCGCGGGTGAGGGCCCGGAACAACTTGCCGTTCCGGTAGGTCAGGCAGATGGCCGTTCCGTCGAACTTGAGTTCGCAACTGTATGTGAACGGGATTTCCAGGGTCTTGGAGGCCCTTTCCGCGAATTCCTCCACCTCGCCGATGCTGTAGGTATTGCCCAGCGACAGCATCGGATACCGGTGCGGATACTTGGCGAATTCCTTGCCGGCGCCGGGCTCGATGCTCTGCGTCCCGGGCGTCTCCAGGTCGCTGCCCACGCGCTGGGTGGGGGAGTCCGCCGTCCGGTATTCCGGATACTGCGCCTCCAGGTCCTCCAGTTCGCGCATCAACTGGTCGTACTCGTAGTCCGACATCGTGGGCGCGTTCTCCACGTAGTACTTCCGGCTGTTCTCCCAGAGAACCGCCTTCAGCCACTCGATCCGCTGTTTCGCCTGCGTGAAATCCATAATCCGTGCACAAGAGTTGTAATTTACAAAGATAACAAATCTTTCTCAAATATTTTATATTTGAACCCCCAATTGCGGCCTCCCTCCCAAAAGATCACACACCCTCTTCGCCACCAGCGCGCCCGGTGTCCCGAATCCGACACCACCGGCTGCATTATTGCCTTCTTTCCGCGCCCGGTGTCCCTTCCTGTGCACCACCAGGCGCACCCCATGCTGATTCTGCCAAATAGCCGCACGGAAAAGCCCATTCTGTGAGCTGTGTCGGTTATTGCGATGCGCCATTGCCCGATATCGGCCCTTGGTGCACATGGTGGGGCGTTCTGCATGCCCATAGGGGGTGCCGATGTGCGGCTGTTTGGCGGGGGAGGGTTGTTAGAGGAGACCGTTGATCATTGGAACGGCCTTTGCAGCAAGGCTGGTAGCAACAATCCTTGTTATCAGATGAAAAGAATAATCTGCTTCCTATTTGCAGTCGCGGTCATCGGTCTATCCAGAGAGGACCTGATGGCCCAGCCGCTTCCGGAAGGTTTCGAGTGGGTTTACGGATGTTGGGAGAATCCCCGGACGGGGGACATCTACATCATCGGCAAGGACGGAATCCGGGAAAACATGACCCGGCGCTGGGTCGGCCACTGTTTTCTGAAAGAATATCCAACCTTGGATGTGTGGGGCGAACCGCTCAGGCCGTATGAGTTCGCGTCTTTTGACGGAAAAAGGATTCTTTCATATTCCGGCCCATTCGAGTATGACCGTTATTTTGTCATCGGCAATCAAGTCCTCCAGGAGCCGGTGGAAAATGGCGATAGGTTTGTCAAGAGGCCGGCTCCGCCGGAAAAAGGCAAGGCAGGGGTGGTAAATCGCGCCCTGGGGAAATGGAAACTGGCCGAGACGGATGACTTTACGCTGGAGATTTCCGCATCGACCATCAAACGGAAAACGCCTAGCGGAATCCACGAATCGACCTATTCCGTCAGCGAAGAGGGGTACCTCATCACCGATTTGGATGTCTTTGTTTTCGAGGATGGCGTGCTCCATCGTCATTATTCCAATACGGAGTTTTACATCATCTCCACATACATCCGTCCTGCGGGTACGGTCATTCCTTTATCGGACCTTCCTTGAGATAGATGGCTTGGCTCCGGTAATGACTGCGGGTAACGTCCCTGTTTTGGGGACGTTACCTTCGTTTTTGCCCAATTTTGCGGGTGTCGTCCCTGTTTTCGGGACGTCACCCGCACGGTGTCGATGTGCGGCAGTTTGGCGAAATGGCTCGAAAAGAAAGATTGGGTGGTGGCCCTCCGCCACGAAAGTTTGCAAGGGTGGCAAAAAGGCCGTAACTTTGGGCTGCGTATGAAAGTGTGTGTCATCGGCGGGGCGAATGTGGACATCACCGCCACATCGGCCCAGGCATTCCGGATCGGGGATTCGAATCCCGGCAAGGTGCACGTTTCCTGGGGAGGCGTGGGAAGGAACATTGCCCATAACCTGGTGCTGCTGGGAGACGAGGTGGAATTGCTGACCATCTTCGGAGGCGGGGTTTTCGGGCCTGTCATCGAAAAGGCCTGCCGGGACATCGGCATCGGCACGGACCATTGCGACATCGCGGACGAGCATACGCATTCATTCTTCGTCTCGGTGAACAATTCCGATGGAGAACTCGTCGGGGGTATCGCGGACATGGATGCCGTCGAAGGCATGGACACGGCCTGGATTGCCGCCAGGCTGGATGTCATCAATGCCGCCGATGCGGTCGTGGCCGATTCCAACCTGCTGCCCGAAACGCTCGCCTTCCTGATCGACCATGCCGAAAAGCCGTTGTACCTGGATGCCGTTTCGGTGGCGAAGGCAGGAAGAATCCGGGAGGCGATGGCGCTTTCCAGCCGCAAATCCGTCTTCGCCCTTAAATCAAATGCACTTGAATATGAATCACTTGCCGGGCTCGAAGGCGTAACACGCTTTTATGAAAGCGCCGGCGCGGAAGGGATTCGTGTCCATGCCGGCGGCGAACTGTACGAGTACCCCGCGCTGCCTTGCATCGTGCGGAGCGTCACGGGCGGCGGAGACGCGCTGCTGGCCGGCATCGTGCATGCCGGGCCGCAGGCGAGTGTCGCCGAAACCGCCCGCATCGGCCTGCTCTGTGCCCGTTGCGCCGTGGAAAGCCCGGCGGCCGTCAATCCTGAAATGAAAAATCTGAAACTATGAACAAATACCTGGACCTGTCACCGGAGGTGGCGGCTGCGAAGGCCGCCGGGAAACCCGTGGTGGCGCTTGAATCGACCATCATTTCGCATGGGATGCCGTATCCGCAGAACGTGGAGACGGCGCTGCGGGTGGAACGGACCATCCGCGAAAACGGTGCCGTGCCGGCGACCATCGCCGTCATCGGCGGCCGCCTGAAAGCCGGCCTGACGCCGGATGAAATCGAGTACCTGGGCAAGAAGGGGAGGGGCGTGGCCAAAGCGTCGCGCCGCGACCTGCCCGTGCTCGTCGCCCGGGGCGAGGACGGCGCGACCACCGTCACCACCACGATGATCATCGCCGCGCTCGCCGGCATCAAAGTCTTCGCCACCGGCGGCGTCGGCGGCGTGCACCGCGGCGCCGAAACCACCATGGACATCTCCGCGGACCTGGAAGAACTGGCCAGGACCCCGGTCATGGTCATCTGCGCCGGCGCCAAGTCCATCCTGGACCTCGGCCTCACGCTGGAATACCTGGAGACCAAGGGCGTCCCCGTCATCGGCTACGGTACGGAGGAACTGCCGGCCTTCTATACCCGCAAGAGCGGGTTCAAGGTGGACTACCGCATCGACACTCCCGAGGAACTCGCTGCGGCATTCCGCGCCAAACTCGAGATGGGCCTCGAGGGCGGCATGCTCGTCACGAACCCCATTCCGGAGGAGTATTCGATGGACCCGGTCCGGATCAACGCCGCCATCGATGAGGCCATCGACGAGGCGAACCGCCTGGGTATCAAGGGGAAAGAGACAACACCGTTCCTGCTCGCCAAGATCAAGGACATCACCGGCGGCGACTCCCTCGCCTCCAACATCCAACTGGTCCTGAACAATGCCCGACTCGCCGCCAAAGTGGCGGCCCTGCTATGAAGAACACCATCAACGAAGACAAGAAGTGGAAGATACTCTCGAGCGAGTATCTGATCCGGCGGCCGTGGCTGACCGCCCGGCGGGATGTCGCGGAACTTCCGGACGGCCGCGTCAACAGCGAGTATTATGTCCTCGAATATCCGGACTGGGTCAATATCATCGCCATCACGGAAGACGGCAGGATCGTGATGGAACGGCAGTACCGGCATGCGCTCGGAAAGACCTGCTATGAACTTCCCTGCGGCGTCATCGAAGCGGGCGAAACGCCCCTGGAGGCCGCCAAGCGCGAACTGCTGGAAGAAACCGGTTTCGCAGGAGGGGAGTGGCAGGAATGGATGACGCTCTCGCCCAATCCCGCCACGAGCACCAACCTGGCGCACAGTTTCCTCGCCGTCGGCGTGGAAAAAGTCTCCGGTCAGCACCTCGACGCCACGGAGGACATCGACGTCTATCTGCTGGAACAGGACTACGTCCGGGAACTGCTCCAAGACAACCAGATCCTCCAGGCCCTCATGGCGGCCCCGTTGTGGAAATACTTCTTGTAAACCTAATTAAAATTCCTTAAATTTGTAGGTTCAAAAGAAACTACGAACAAACACGCATAAATCATGAAAGATTCCATCATCATCCTCTGCGGAGGCGGCCCGGCTCCGGGTATGAACACTGTCGTCATGTCTGTCGCGAAGACGTTCCTTTCCAACGGTTACCGCGTGATCGGCCTGCACGGCGGCTACAGCGGACTTTTCTCCCAGACCCCGCGCACCGAGGACATCGATTTTTTCAAGGCGGACGCCTACTTCAACCGGGGCGGTTCCTACCTGCAGATGAGCCGTTTCAAGCCCACCGACAAGGATTTCGAGGAGAACTTCAACCTGGGCCTGTTCCAGGACAACAACATCAAGTTGCTGGTCACCGTGGGTGGTGACGACACGGCGTCCACCGCGAACCGCATCGCGAAGTTCCTGGAGGCGAAGCAGTATCCCATCCGCAACATCCATGTGCCCAAGACCATCGACAACGACCTCCCGCTGCCGAACAACGCGCCCACCTTCGGCTTCAACTCCGCCAAGGACGAGGGTGCCCACCTGGCCCGCACCATCTACGAGGATGCCCGTACCTCCGGCAACTGGCTCATCATCAGCGCCATGGGCCGCAGCGCCGGCCACCTGGCCCTGGGTATCGGCGAAGCCACCCATTGCCCGATGACCATCATTCCCGAGATGTTCAACAAGACCGGCATCTCCCTGGACAAGATCGTCAAACTCGCCCTCTCCGCCATCATCAAGCGTAAGGTTCTC
>JAFXMA010000157.1 GCA_017530725.1 Bacteroidales bacterium | reverse complement strand
GCTCGCCTCCTTCTTCACCGAGGTGAAGTTCATGGACGGCCTCACCGCCCGCACGACCTTCTCGCCCGACTACGTTTCCGTGTACGATATCTATTATTGGAACAAGTATCACGGTGACGGTCCGGCTTACAGCGGCCGCGGCGGCCGTACCCAGACCAGCGACCTGATGTTCACCAGCACCACCACGCTCAACTTCAACCGCACCTTCGGCGCCCACACGGTGTCGGCCATGGCCGGTTACGAATACTGGCAGAGCCGGATCACCCGCTTCGACGGTTCCGCCACCGGCTTCGCCTTCGACTTCCTCCAGGAACTCGCCGGCGCCAGCAAGCCGCAGTCCCTCACTTCCTGGTACACCGACGCTGCCCTGATGTCCTACCTGGGCCACGCCGAGTACAACTTTGCCGAGAAGTACTTCGCCTCCGTTTCTTTCCGCCGGGACGGTTCCTCCGTGTTCGGTGCGGACAAAAAGTGGGGTAACTTCTTCAGCGTGGGCGCTTCCTGGCGCATCAAGCAGGAGGACTTCCTGAAGGATGCCGACTGGCTGAGCGACCTCAAGTTCCGCGTCAGTTACGGTACTTCCGGCAACAACGCCGGCCTGAGCCGCTACGAGTCCCTGGGCCTGTGGACGGCCAGCGACTCCTATCAGTACGGTTACAACTCCGGTCTCGGCCACACCAGCCTCTCCAACCCCGAACTGGGCTGGGAAAAGCAGAAGATGCTGAACATCGGTCTGGACTTCGGCTTTGCCGGAAACCGCATCAACGGTTCCGTCGAATTCTTCCGGAAGGCTTCCGACGACCTGCTCTACGAGTTCCCGCTGCCCGCATCCCACGGCCTCACCAGCGTGATGATGAACCTCGCCAAGGTGCAGAACCAGGGTGTCGAGTTCAGCCTGAACGCCACGCCCGTGCAGACGGCGGCCTTCAACTGGGACGTGAACTTCAACTTCTCCTACAACGCCGACAAGATCCTGGACCTCGCGGGTGACGACGACATCGTGATGGGCGACACCAAGAAGATCTGGAAGGTGGGGGAGAGCCAGTACATGTTCTACATGCCCACCTGGGTGGGTGTGGATCCCGCCAACGGCGACCCGCTCTGGAAGGGTGCCGAGGGGAACACGAACAACTACTCCATGGCCGAGTACGAGCAGCAGGGCCGCTCCACGCCGTGGGGCTTCGGTTCCCTCACGAACAATCTCTCCTGGAAGGGCCTGAGCCTCTCCTTCATGTTCTACTACAACCTGGGCGGCAAGTTCTATGACAGCCTGTACGCCAACATGATGCATGAAGGCAACAACTCCGGAAAGAACATCTGCGTGGACGAACTCAACGCCTGGACGCCGACCAACACCAACACCGACGTGCCGAAGTTCATCAACACGAACGACAACCAGAGCAACTCCCCGAGCACGCGTTTCCTCTATGACGCCACCTACCTGAAACTCAAGAACGTGAACCTCTCCTACAGCCTGCCCAAGAACCTGCTCAAGAAGGTGGGCATCCTGTCCGGCGCCCGCGTGTACTTCAACGCCGACAACCTGTTCACGGTCTTCAAGGACAAGCGCTACAAGGGCTATGACGACATCGACATCTTCGGTGTCGGCGGATATGACGCCTATGCGAACTACATCCCGCTCAGCCGGACCTTCACCGTGGGTGTGAATCTTACTTTCTAAATCGAAGTCGCTATGAAAAAGATACTTTACATCGCTGCGATCACGCTTTTCGGACTGGTTTCCTGCAATAAGGACGTCCTGAATCCGGTTCCTTCCAACGCCGTTTCCGACACGCAGATCTTCTCCTCGGTCGCTTCGGCCGAGACGGCTCTCAACGGCGGTATCATGTATATCGGCTATTACCTGACGGCTACCCTGGGCACCATCATGTCCGAAGTGATGGGCGAGGACGCCCTGATGACCAGCGGCAACTACGGCATCGACACGTACAACTGGAACCTGTATTCCTACACCTATTCCCAGGTGCCCGAGGACGAGCCCTGGTGGTTCGGCTACGCCAACTACATCTGGCAGTACGACTACAAGGGCATCGACGCGGCGAACAACATCATCGCCTATGTGACGGACCTGCCCGACGAGGCCGGCAAGGAGAACCTCCTGGGCCAGGCCTATGCCCTGCGTGCCTACATGTTCCTGCGCCTGGCCCGCCTGTTCGCCCCGACCTATGCCATCAATCCCGAGGCCCCCTGCATCATCCTTCGTACGGAACCGGCCGACGGTGCTTCCGAACACATGCCGCGCGCTACCCTGAAGGCCACCTACGAGCAGATCCTCAAGGACTTCGACTATGCCCGCCAGCACTGCAACGCCAACAACGCCGCCTACTTCACCCCGAAGAGTTGCGCCCTGTTCATGGCGCGCGCCTATCTGGACATGTGCGACTGGGCCAATGCGAAGAAGTTCGCCGAGGAAGCCGCCTCCAACAACTTCTCCGGCAGCAACCTGATGAGCCAGGACGAGTACCAGGCCGGCTTCATGGACCCGAACGGGGAATGGCTGATGTACTACAACTTCAACCAGACCACCTCCAACTACTATGCGTCCATCCCGTCCTTCTATTACCTCGCGAAGGCCGCCTACAACGTGGACGAGACCGGCAAGGCCGATCCGGCCGACATCGAGTACCTTGACACCGCCCTCGAAGGCGACTTCTTCGAGGAGCCGCTCTACGGCTACAGCACCGTCCGCTGGACCAAGCGCTTCCGCGAGTCCTTCGAGGAGAGCGACTGCCGCAAACTCTTCCCGTTCTACTTCTACGCCGAGGACGGCTGGTTCACCAGCAAGTTCAGCCACCGCGACCTGTACATCGGTGACGCCGACTTCCCGCTGGCCCGCATCGCGGAGGCCTATCTGATCAAGGCCGAGTGCGAGGCGCATACCGGCGGCAACGCCAAGGCCGTCCTGAACGTGCTGCAGGAAGCCCGCGGCGCGTCGCCGACCGACGGTTCCCTGGAAAGCATCTACATGGAGCGCCGCAAGGAACTGTACGGCGAAGGATTCCGCCTGCAGGACATCAAGCGTCAGCGCAAGGCCCTCGACCGTACGAAGGATCCGGAGCATTGGGCTTCCGTGAAGACCCTCCCGGCCGACAGCCCCCGCTTCATGCTGCCGATCCCGCAGAACGAGATGCTGTACAACAAGGCCCTCACCGCCGCTGACCAGAACGAATTCTGGAGGAAGTAATGGGAAAGACGACTTTTTGGGGAATGCTGCTGCTTACGGCAGCATTCCTTTTCGGTTCCTGTTCCGGCAAGCAGCAGGACGGGAAGGTCCCGTTCATCGACCGGGAAGTGGACGTCATGTCCTTCCTGACCGGTTTCCCGTACTCGACCTGGGGATTCTACCTCTCCGACGATGCCACGAAACTGTATTATCTGCGGAACGACGAGCCCAGCCCGCTGGTGATGCTGGACCTGGCGGAGAGCACCGACATCAGCCAGGGGGACATCATCTCTTCCGACGACTGGTCCAAGAAGAGTTTCTGGAACCCTTCCTGGAACGAGAAGGACGGATTCCTGTACTGGATGGGCGACCAGGCCAACGACGAGAAGATCGACCTGTACCGGATGGACCCGAAGACGGGGGAGACCACCTGCTTCACCGACGTCCCGTACATCTACGGCTGGAGTTTCAACGACGCCAAGGACAAGGCCTTCTACGTGGCCCGCATCGACCAGGTG
>JAFXMA010000156.1 GCA_017530725.1 Bacteroidales bacterium | reverse complement strand
GTGGGCCGAGGACCTCTCCGCCTATGACGACGTCATCCATTGGGGAACGAGCGTCTTCGGGATGGACCACATCTCCCTGTTCGCCCTCCTGATGGCCCTGTCGATGTTCTTCTACTCGCGCGTGACGATGCAGAACCAGAGCACCGGCGACGACCCCAACGCGAAGATGATGCGTTTCATGAGCCTGTACATGATGCCGGTCATGATGTTCTTCATCTGTAACAACCTCTCCTCCGGTTTGAGTTACTACTACCTCCTCTCCAACCTCATCACGATGCTGGAGACCTGGATCATCAAGAAGTGGTTCGTCCACCCGGAAGAGATCCTGGCGAAACTCAAGGCTGCCGAGGGCAAGCCGGCGCCCAAGTCCAAGTGGCAGCAGCGTCTGGAAGAGGCCCAGAAGATGCAGCGCGAAATGCAGAAGCAGCAAGCCAAGAAAAATGGTAGGCGATAATCTCAGGAACCTTTATGCGGAACTGCCATCAGGAGTGAAACTGGTGGCAGTTTCCAAATTCCACCCGGTCTCGCGCCTGATGGAAGCATACGACGCGGGACAGCGGCTCTTCGGCGAGAACCGGCCGCAGGAACTGGCGCAGAAAGTGCCCCAGATGCCCTCCGACGTCGAATGGCACTTCATCGGTCATCTCCAGACGAACAAACTCAAACTCGTCCTTCCTTACGTCTCTCTGGTCCAGTCGGTGGATTCCCTCCATCTGCTGGAAGCCATCGACAGGTGGGGGAGGGAGAATGGCAGAACCATCGATGTCCTGCTGGAACTCCATCTCGGTGCAGAAGAGACCAAGCACGGTCTTTCAGAGACGGATATCGACGCTGTCATTTCGCGTGCAGCCGAGAAATCCGGTATCCGGATCAGAGGGCTGATGGGGATGGCGACGAATACGGAGGACGAGGCGGTGGTCGAGGCGGATTTTGCGCGGATCCAGGCGCTGTTCCAGCGCATCCGGACGGAGCATCCGGAACTCCGGGATACCTTCACGGAACTGTCCATCGGGATGTCCGGGGACTGGCCCATCGCCGTCCGGCACGGCGCCACGATGGTGCGCATCGGCACGGATATCTTCGGAGAACGGGAATACTGAAAAAAGCGGCTCGCAATCAGCGGGCCGCTTTTCAGATGGATGGGATGCCTTATCGGATCCGGCAGGTGACGGCGCGGTTCTGGGCGCCGGAGAACGGCTGCACCTTGTCGCCGTGGGCGGCGGTGGAGATGCGGGACTGGTCGATGCCGCGGCTCACGAGGTACTGGCGGACGGCGATCACGCGCTGCTCGGAGAGTTCCTGGTTGATGTCGGCGGTGCCGGTCTGCTTGTCGGCATAGCCGTCCAGTTTCACCTTGGCGTCCGGCGTGTTGCGCATGAAACTGACGAGGCGGTTGAGCGTGTTCACCTGGTCGTCGCGGATGACGGACTTGTTCAGGTCGAAGAAGATGTCCACGTCGGCACCCTGGTAGATGGGCTGCTCGGCCGGCTGCTCATTGGCAGGCTGATACTCCTTCCGGGGCTCTTCCTTCCTGGGTTCGGCCCGCTGCGGCTGGTAGGACGCGGGAGCGACGACCGGCTTCGCCTTCTTGGGCCGCCAGCCGAGGTCGATCTTCAGGCCGCCCAGGAGGGCGAAGTGGAAGTCGGGACCGGCGGCCACCTTGGGATTGTACCGGGAGTTGAAGGACTCGGGATAGAACTGGGCGTCGAACTCGAGATTGAGCGCCATCCGGTCGGTCAGGCGGATGTCCGTGCCGATACCGGAACGGGTGTTCCAGAAGGCCTTGACCGGCTGCCAGAGCAGCGGGAAGTGCTCGCCAGCCGCGGCCAGATCCTGCGCCTTCCCGTTCTCGAGGCCGATGGCGGTGCCGACACCGAAGAAGGTGTAGATTGTCGCGGGACGGTCAGGCCGCCAGCCGAAGAGGCCGGCGCCCCAGTCGAGGACGAGGTCCACGTTGGGCTGGACGAATTTGTAGCCATACAGGGTGTTCGTCTTTTCGGACGTATGCTTGCCCTGCCAGCCGTTCACGGCAAAACGGACGGACCAGCAGTCCACGAACTGATAACCGACGGCGATCTGGGCTGCCGGGGAGAGAAGTTTCGCAAAGTCGGCGTCGCCGAAGTCATAGGCTGCGCCGCCCTGGAGTTGGATGTAGGGATACGGGGTGAAATCCTGGGCGGTTGCGCCGAAGGTGAAGGCCGCAAGAAGGGCCAGCACAAGGGTCAATCTTTTCATATGGTCGTTTTAAAGGATTTTCCTATCTTCGGCAAAGATAATAAAAAATATATAAAAAAAGACAGGTCCCGTCAGGAACCTGTCTTTTGACATACTCCGGAAGAAGTTCGCTTCTTGTGCCTTACGGACTTACTTGAGTTCGGCGAGGTACTTGATGGTGCGGACCATCTGGGAAGTGTAGGAGTTCTCGTTGTCGTACCAGGAGACGACCTGGACCTGATAGGTGTCGTCATCGACCTTGGAGACCATGGTCTGGGTGGCATCGAACAG
>JAFXMA010000155.1 GCA_017530725.1 Bacteroidales bacterium | reverse complement strand
GCCCTCGAGATCCTGAACACCGCGAAGGAAAAGGGCGTGAACGTCTCCCTCTCCGTCGCGACCGTCTGCGGCCAGGCTTTCGACAACGATACGCCCCGTCAGATCTTCGACATCTACAACATCCCGGACGAGTGGGAAGGCATGGACGCTTCCCCGGCATCCCTCGAGAACTGGCGCAAGATCATCCTCGCCTCCAAGACCATCCTCTGGAACGGTCCCGTGGGCGTGTTCGAACTCCCGAACTTCGCGAAGGGTACGCTCCAGATCGCCCAGGATCTCGCCGATGCCACCGCGCAGGGCGCCTACACCCTCGTGGGCGGCGGTGACTCCGTCGCGGCCGTGACCCAGATGGGCTATGCCGACAAGGTCTCCTACGTCTCCACCGGCGGCGGCGCCATGCTCGAAGCCATCGAAGGCAAGATCCTCCCCGGCATCGCCGCGATCCAGGACTAAGCCCCGCAACACATCAAAAAAAAACCGGCCGTCTGCAAACGGTCGGTTTTTTTGTGCTTCTGGAAGGAAAGCCCTTAATCGGCCTCCTCAACCTCCACGGAATCCGGCTCGGCGTCATAGTCACCCTCGGGATCCAGACGGCCGACGGCAACCTTCACGAGGAGTTCGAGGGAGTCGAGGAGCCGGTCGGAGAGATCCTTGTCACCATACTGCTGGAACACATCGGCCAGATAGACGAGGCAACGGCGGCAACCGTCGAAACTGGAGGAGGAGTAGTCGTAGTACTCCAGGAAGAAGCGGGAGGAATCCAGCAGGTCCTCGGCCAGTTTCAGGCCCAGTTCGCGGGCTTTTTCGCCCTCTCCCAGGTAGTAGTAGTTCTCCACCATCTGGATGACCATGTAATCGTTGCTGCTGAATCCGACGGGAATGCTTTCCAGCGGGAAGTTCTCCTCGGGGAAGTTGGTCTGGCAGAGGTCCAGGATCTCCAGGGCCTTCCCGTTCTCGCCCGCGTCGATGAGGCTGTTGGCGACATTCAGGAACAACTGGCGCTGGGACAGCACACCCAGGAAGGTGTACATGTTCTGGTAATCCACGAAGTAATCCTTCCGCTTGAGGGCGTCCCACTTGAAGGTGCCGTCCGTCATCTTGCGGTACAGGTCATCGGCATCGACGATACCGGGATCGGTTGCGGAAATCTTGTTCCGGAACGGGACGAACCGGTAGGAGAAGCCGTCGTACATCAGGTAGTCCTTGAGGCCGATGTTCAGGTCGCCGCCCATGTTCAGCAGGTTCAGCGGACGGTCCCACTGGTAACCGGAGAGGAGGTCCAGCATGAAGAGTTCCGGCTTGGTGATGTAGTTCTTGTCCTCGGAAATCGTGAGCGTGATGGTCTCGGGAATCTCGTCGGCCAGGTACTCGGGAACGATACCGTACTTGAGGCAGTTCTCCTTGTTCACGGGAATGACGATCTTGCGGGCGCAGATGAAGTCCACCTTGCGGCGGGAAGTCAGTTCCACCTTCATCTTCGGGTCCTTGAACACGTCCATCACGTCCTGGATGAACATCGGGGAGCCGTCGTCATAGGTAATGAACACGTACTCGTTCGTACCGTAGAGGTACTGCGACTGCGAGACGGTCAGCGGCAGGGGCTTGGACTCGTTGCACGCCCACTTCATCTGGTCGATGTACCAGTCGGTACCCAGCAGGGATGTGTTCACCACGCGGACGTCCGTGCGGAAACCCTCGATCTCCTGCGCATACCAGAGCGGGAAGGTATCGTTGTCGCCGTGAGTGACCAGCAAGCCGTTCGGCCCCACGGAGTTCAGGTAGTTCTCCGCCATTTCCGTGGAGGTATAGCGGTTGGAGCGGTCATGGTCGTCCCAGTTCTCCTCCGCCATGAGGGCGGGAACGCCCAGGCACAGGACGGAGGCGCCGACGGCGACGGCCTTCGGGGCCTTGCCCTTGGTGGCTTCGTTCAGCCACTCGTAGAGCGCAGCGACACCGAGACCTATCCAGATGGCGAACATATAGAACGAACCGGCATAGGCGTAGTCCCGCTCACGCACCTGGTAAGGAGGCTGGTTGAGGTACAGGACGATGGCGATGCCCGTCATGAAGAACATCAGGAACACGATCCAGGAGCCGCGCTTGTCGCGGTCGAACTGGAACACGAGGCCCAGCAGGCCGAGGAGGAGGGGCAGGAAGAAATAGTGGTTCTTGCCCTTGTTTTCCGCCAGGACGGCGGGCGCGTCCCGCTGGTCGCCGAGGCGGAGCCGGTCGATGGGGCCGATGCCGCTTTCCCAGTTCCCGTAGAAGAGTTCACCCGGAGACGGGCTGTGGATCTCGTTCTGGCGGCCGACGAAGTTCCACATGAAGTACCGCCAGTACATCCAGTTGAGTTGATAGTCGAAGAAGAAGCGGAGGTTCGCCCCGAAGGTAGGCTTCTTGTGCACCGCCCCCTTCACGCGGATGCCCTTGCCGTTCATGTAGGACTCGTAGAAGTCAATATGGGACTGGCTGGCGCTGGACCACATGCGCGGGAAGAACATCTTGCCTTCCGGGAGATAGTCCGCATCGGCGGGACCGTCGGCATGGACATATTTCCCGTTCAGCGGAGCCCAGTACTTTCCGGACTTGAGGTCATAGGGCGCGTCGAAATACTGCCCGTAGATGAGCGGCGTGGAGCCATACTGCTCCCGGGAGAGATAACGCACGAGCGTGTAGGCGTTGTCCGGCTGGTACTCGTTGGTCGGGGTCTTCACCGCGGAACGGATGATCACGATGGAGAACAGCGAGAAACCGATCACCATCGTCGTGACGCACAGCATCACCGTGTTCCAGAACACTTTCCCCTTGCGGAGGGTATGGAACAGGGACCAGAAGCAGAGGGCCAGGAGCGCCACCATGAAGAACAGGGAGCCGGTGTTGTACGGAAGGCCGAATCCGTTCACGAAGATGCGGTCGAAGAATGCCGCCAGTTTCGGGAGATACGGGATGAACAGGAACACCAGCAGGGCCTCGATCACCACGCCGATAAGGAAAATGCCCACCAGTCGCTTGAAAGGCAGGTTCTTGTCCTCGTTCATCCGGTAGTAGTACATGAACACGAACGCCGGGATGGTGAGGAGGTTCAGCAGGTGGATGCCGATGGAAAGGCCCATCAGGAAGGCAATCAGCACGATCCAGCGGTTCGCATGGGGCTCGTCGGCCCCTTCGTACCACTTGCACATCGCCCAGAAGACGAGGGCCGTCACCAGGGACGACATCGCATACACCTCGCCCTCCACGGCGGAGAACCAGAACGTGTCGGAGAACGTATAGGCCAGTGCACCCACGGCACCCGCACCGAATATCGCAACCGCCTGCGCGACGCTGTAGCCGTCCTTCCCGGGCTTCACCAGCCGCCGGGCGAAGAAGACCGTCGTCAGGTACAGGAACATGATGGTGAGGGCGGAGAGGATGCCGTTCATCGCGTTCACCGTCACCGCGGCCTTCTCAGGCGGGACGGGGATGGTGAAAATGCGGGCAAACAACTGGAAGACAGGGTTTCCCGGCGGGTGTCCCACTTCCAGTTTGTAGGACGATGCAATGAATTCGCCGCAGTCCCAGAAGGACGCGGTGGGCTCGATCGTGGAAAGATAGGTCACCGTCGCAATGGCGAAGACGGCCACCGCGACGATCCGGTTCCACAGGTTGAATTTCTTCTGGTCCATGTACTTCTTTTCGCTCTATCTTGCAAAGATACGAATAATTCTCGTTATATTTGTTCTTCAAAACCTGTACGAACCTATGACCTCTGTTGAAATCGTCCCCGTGCGGGGACGGCGCATGCTCAAGCAATTCATCCGCTTCCCTTTCGACCTGTTCCGGGACTGCCCCCAGTGGGTGCCGGCCTTCGAGGATGACGAGTTCAAGTCCCTTGGGGACGAAAATCCTTCCCTTTCATTCTGTGAACGCGACCTATTCCTCGCCAGGAAAGACGGCAAGACCGTCGGCCGTGTCGCTGCCATCCTTAACAAGAAAGCGAACCGGAAATGGGGCGAGAACACCGTCCGTTTCGGCTGGATCGATTTCGTCGAGGATTTCGACGTGGCGAAGGCCCTCATCGATGCGGTCATCGCCTGGGGACGCGAAAGGGGCGCCAAGAAGATCAAGGGGCCCCTCGGCTTCACCGACATGGACCGGGAAGGCCTCCTGGTGGAAGGTTTCGAACACGACTCCCCCTTCACCGTCATCTACAACTTCCCCTATTACGGCGAGTTCCTGGAGCGGATGGGATTCACCAAGGATGTGGACTGGACCCAGCGGTTCATCGAACTGCCCGACACCCTTCCGCCCATGTTCCAGTATGCGGACCTCGTGGAGAAGCGTTACAACCTGCACATCTGGCGCGGGAAGAACATGCGCGAAATGGCCAAGCGCGGCCGCGAGATGTTCCACGTCCTGAACGACGCCTTCGCCCCGCTGTACGAATACTCCAAACTCACGGAAGAACAGATCGACGGCTACGTGAAGCAGTATGTCCCCATCATGAACAAGGACCTCGTCGCCTTCGTCGTGAACGAGAAGGACGAACTCGTGGGCTTCGCCGTCACGATGCCGTCCATCTCCCGCGCCGTCCGCAAGGCGAAAGGCCGTCTGTTCCCCTTCGGCTTCATCCCCATCCTGCATTCCATGAAGCACAACGACACCATCGAGGCACTCCTCATCGGGGTCCTGCCCGAGTACCAGGGGAAGGGCGCGAACGTCTTGATGTTCAAGTATATCCATGAAAATTGCATCCGTTTGGGAATCAAACGGATGCTGCTCAACCCGCAACTCGAGGAAAACTACAAGGTGCAGTCCCTGTTCGGGGAATACAACCCGCAGCCGTTCCAGCGGCGTCGCAGTTATGTGATGGATATCTAAACCGCCTGCGCGATGAAATCGCACACTTCCCCGACGGTCACGAAAGGTGCCTGGCCGTCGGGGAAGCGCATTTTGAAGCGCTCCTCCGCCGCGAGGGAGAGAAGCATCATGGTCAGGGAATCGATGCCGAGGTCGCGGACGAGTTCGGTATCGAAGTTCACTTCGGTAAGGTCCGTATGCGGACGGAGGACCGTCAGGATTTCCTTCAGGCCGGCGAAAACTTCCTCTCTGGTCATACGCGGGCGACTTTCATGCTGCCGGTGCGCTTGAAATCTTCGGTGCGCACGGTCACTTTCGCAATTCGGTGGGTGGTGGGAAGCGTTTCGTTGATCCTCTTCACCAGATTGTCCATGTAGGCGGTTACCTCTTCCCAGGGCTTGCCTTCGAAAGCCGGCATGAACGGGAGGATTTCCACGGCGATGACCGGGGCTCCGTTCAGTTCGTCTTCCTTCACCATCGCGTCGCGCACGCAGGGATCGGCATAGAAGGGCTCTTCCAGGCTTTCCGGGCTCACGTTTTCGCCGTTGGCGAGGATGATGAGGTTCTTGATCCGGCCGGTGATGTACAGGAAACCGTCTTCGTCGATGCGCATCAGGTCGCCGGTCCGGAGCCAGCCGTCCTCGGTCAGGGCCTCGGCGGTCTTTTCGGGATCCTTGTAGTAGCCGGAGAACAGGTTGTCACCCTTCACCCAGAGTTCGCCGTCCACGATCTTCACTTCCTGGCCGGGATAGACCTTGCCGATGGAGGTGGGATGGGTGACGGCGTCGGCATTGGCCGATGTCAGGTTCGCGGTCTCGGTGAGGCCGTAGCCGAAACAGAACTCGACGCCGAGTTTCGTAAAGATGTCCACCAGGCGCGGAGGCACGTTCGCGGCGCCGGAGATGATCATCCGCAGGCTGCCGCCCAGGAACTGCGGGCCGTACATCTTGCACAGGCCGGCGAGGATGTCGCAGATGCCCGGCACGATGACGAGGATGGTGGGCTTGATGACCGGAAGTTTTCCAATCGTGGCCTTCATGTCCTCGCAGGTGTAGATGAGGTTACCCGTATAGAAGCAGCCCATGGTGCCGGCGATGAGGCCGAACACGTGGCTAAGCGGAAGCAGGGCGATGTACCGGTGCACGCCGATGACATGACCGGGCTTGAAGATGGCGTTGAAACTGCCGCGCATCAGGGCGCGGTGGCTGAGCACGGCTCCCTTCGGGGTGCCGGTGGTGCCGCCGGTGAAGAAGATGGCGGCGGGCTGCTCCTTATCGACCACGGCGACAGGGGCTGCCCCGTCGGCGATGGAGGAAGCGGGAAGGACCTTCACGCCCTGGAGTTTCGCGGTGAGGGGCATGAACTCCTCGCGGACGAAGATGGCGGCGATGTCGAACTTCATGCAGGAGCCGATGACGGCCATTTCCGGCAGGGAGGCCGGGAAGTTCATGGCCACATAGCCGGCGCTGGTGACAGCCAGGAACAGTTCGATGGCGTCCTGGCTGTTGCGGTCGAAGATGGCGATATGGGCGCCCTCCGGCAGGCCGAGGCTGTTGATAAAGGCGCGGCGGCGGGCGACGCGCTCTCCTAATTCCTTGTAAGTGATGGTGTGTGCGAGGTCGGAGAGCGCCGGCTTGTCGGCATAGGTCTTCTCCATCCACGCTACGAATTCTCCCATGGTCGGAAGATAGGGCATCCGCTCCATCTCCTCGTGCGGGACCATGTCATAGAAATAATTGGACATTGCGTTAGGTTTTGGTTTTGGAACGCAAAGGTAGCAATTATTTCCCAAATGGCAATCCAGGGGGCTCAGCGGGTGCCTGTGAACATCCGGCAAAGGCCGAAAGTGAAGGTGCGGAAGCGGACCTCGCGGAAACCGGCCTCCTCCATCATCCGGCAGAACGCCTGCGGAGCCGGGAACTGATGGACCGAGGCGGGAAGGTACCGGTACGCGGCCTTGTCACCGGAAACGGCGCCGCCGATGCGCGGCAGAAGGCGCGTGAAATAGAGGTCGTAGGCCCACCGGACCAGGCGGTTCTGCGGCACGGACAGTTCCAGGATGACGGCCTTCCCGCCGGACTTCAGGACGCGGCGGAACTCCTCCAGACCCTTCTCCTTGTGTTCGAAATTACGGATGCCGAACGCGCAGGTGACCCGGTCGAAAGTGCCCTCTCCGTACGGAAGCGCCTCACCGTCGGCCACTTGCAGGCGGATGCGCCCGTCCACGCCGGCCTTCTCCGCCTTTCCCTGCACCAGGGCCATCATCCCTTCGGAAATGTCGGCCCCGACCACCTCCGTCCCGGCGGCCGCCGCCTTCGCGATCGAGATGGTCGAATCGCCCGTGCCGCAGGCGACGTCCAGGATCCGCTGCGGAGTGCCATCGACGATCTCCCGCAGCGCATGGCGCCGCCACGACTTGTCGATGTTCATCGACAGCACATGGTTCAACCGGTCATAGGTGGGTGCGATGTTGTCGAACATCTCCTGCACCTTCTTCTTCTGGGGCATCCTACGGAACGGGATCATAGCCGGAACCGCCCCAGGGGTGGCACCGGAGAATACGACGGACGGACAGGTAGAGGCCCTTGAACGGGCCGTGCTTGCGGAACGCCTCGAGGGCGTACTGGGAACAGGTGGGCGTGAAGCGGCATGCCGGCGGGGTGAACGGGCTCACGCACGCCTGATAGAACTTGATCAGGAGTACGAAAGGGAAGATGAGCACGTTTTTCAACCAGTTCGGCATATTCACAACCCAATCACTGGATATCAATCTGTTTGGTTTTCGAGGCAACGGCAGTGAGCGCCTCCTTCATCGCGGCGAAGATGCCGTCGAAAGGAAGCACCTCACGGGCGCTGTACAGGAAAGCGATGTCCACGGGGACCGGGAGAAGGTCCTTCTGGAGACGGTACGATTCGCGGATCCGCCGCTTCAGGAGGTTGCGCTTGACCGCGCGCTTGAAATACCGCTTGGGAACGGAGACCAGGATGCGGGAAACATCCTCGCCGGGGAGGAACCGGTAGCGCAGGCAGCCGGTCGAACCGCCCTTCCCATGCTCCATGAGCCCCGCGATGGCTTTCTTGCCGCAGAGCCGCTCGGACTTCGGGAGGGTGGCCGCCATGGCGCGCCTACTGCTGGTTCTCGAGGTAGCGTTCGATGGCGCGGGCCACGGACGGGACCTCGGGAGAGGGCGCCTTCACTTCGATGGAAAGACCGGCTTCCTCCATCGCCTTGACGATGGAACGGCCGTAGGAGACGAACTTGATGTCGCCCTGCTCGAAGGCGGGGAAGTTCTCGTACAGGGACTTGACGTCGGCCGGGTTGTACAGGACGACCATGTCGTAGGCGTGCAGGTCCACGTCAGTGAGGTCCTGCGGAACGGACTTGACGAAAACCGCGGGCGTATAGTCCAGTTTCGCCGCCTCGAACAGGCGGTACAGGGTCTCGTTGTTGGAATTGTCGGACGTGGCGATGAGGAACTTCTCGCCCTTGTGCTTGGGGCCGATGAGCGCGACCACGCTGTCCGGGGTGCCGGTGCCGAAGAAAATCTTCCGCTTGCGGTACACGATGTGCTTCTGGAGGTACATCGCGACCACTTCGGTCGTGCAGAAATACTTCATCGTCTCGGGAATCTTGCAGCGGAGTTCCTCCGCCAGGGCGAAGAACGCGTCGATGGCGTGGCGGGAGGAGAAGACGACGGCGGTATAATCGAGGATGTTGATCCGCTGGGCACGGAATTCCCGGGAGGTGAGCGGTTCGATCAGGAAGAACGGACGGAACTCGAATTCCACCCCATACTTTTCCGTTACCGCCTGATAGGGGGTAAGGACGCGGGGGGTGCTCTGGGAAATCAGGATGTTCTTGACTGGCATACTTTATACTACACTAACCTTAAAGAATCACGGCCGGAACGACCAACAGGGCGGTCGGCAGCAATTCGAGCCCGCAAAGGTACAAAAAAGTTGTCAATGTATTGCAAGATGTCGACAAAATTTGTCCGCGGCGGAACAGATAGAGCAGATACATCACGCCGGTTTCCACCAGCAGTAAGGTCTTGACAGTCAAGTCGGGAAGGCGCAGGACATAGCAGACGCCCACCGTCACGAGGGCCAGCATCATCAGCAGGATGAAGAAGGTGTAGCCCGCCCGGTAGGCCATCTGGTAGTTGTCATAGCGGCGGCGGGGACGCAGCCACCGGTACAGCAGGAACCGTACCAGGAGATAGGCGAGGAATACGCCCGCAACGGCCAGGAGCCGCATGTCCGGGGAAAGCGCGTCAAAAAGGGCGATGTCGAACAGGCGGTACCGGAAAATGAGCAGGATGGCCGGCACCAGGAACACCGTCGCCACGAGATTGCGGTCCCGGCTCACCCGGACGCTGTTCTCCAAAGCGGCACTGCCGCGCGCCCGGAAGATATTGTCCGCCAGGTAGGGCAGGACATTGAGGAAACTGCGCAGCGCCAGGAGGAACAGCAGGACGGAAACCGCGACAAGCAGGGAGGCGACCAGGGATAGCCCCTCCCCCGCCGCCTCGACGGCCTGAGGCGGCGTATCCGGCAGCAGCAGCCGCCCCGATCTGAATGGTTCTTCCAGCATCAGTTTCCGCGTTTCGCGTTATAGCCCATTTCCCGGAGGAGGGCGACGACTTTGTCCCGGAGGTCCCCCTGGATGGTGATTTCTCCGTCCTTGGCGGTACCGCCCACGCCGCATTTGGTCTTCAGGGCCTTGCCGAGTTCCTTCAGGTCGTCGGCCTTGCCCACGAAGCCGGTCACGAGCGTGACTTGCTTGCCGCCCCGGTTCCGGCGGTCGATGGCGACGATGAGCCGCTGCCGGGCCGGAGGAAGCGTCTCCGCCTCCTCCGCCGCAGCCGTCTCATACTGAAAGTCCGGATTCGTGGAATAGACCACGCCGAGCCGTGATTTCCAATCGTTCTCCTTCATGGTTCACACGTTACGTCCAGCAGCATCCACCATGCCCTTCACGTGCGCATTGAAAGCGGTCGCGCCGATGAGCGATTCGAGGGTGCAATGCATGCGGTAGCGCCAGTAGTAGCGCGGGATGGCGGGGACGTTGATGCGCTCGTCGGCCGGATTGCCGGGATAGCGGACCGCCCCGTCGGTAGCCATCCAGTCCTGCAGGGGCAGGATGGCGAGCATCGCCGGCGACTTGAGGTGCGCGCCGAGGATGAGGTCCGCGACCCAGGGCTCGCAGTAAGCCGGAGCCTCGCCGGCGCAGTGCAGCACTTCGTTGAAGTACTGCTGCGTCAGGGCGCGGTCTTCCTCCCACCAGGCCCGGAGCGGGCTGGTGTCGTGGGTACCGGTCGCACACACGCAGGAGTACGGATAACGGGCCGGATCCGCGAAGGTGTCCTTCGGGTCCTTCGGCATCCGCTGGATCTCGAGGCTGAGGATGTCCAGGTCCGCCATCGTCTCAGGAACGCTGGCAGGAATCATGCCCAGGTCCTCGCCGCAGCACAGCATGCCCGTGGTGCGCAGCAGGGCCGGCAACTTCCGGTAGGCCGATTCCTTCCAGAAGGCGTTGTGCCGATAGTAGAAGAAGTCGTTGTACAGGTCGTTGTAACTGTTCTTGAGCCAGTCGGGAAGTTGGGCGTAGGCACGGGTGTTCTGGGAAGAGATGCGCGGATGCCACCAGTCCTTCTTCCGCGGATCCTCCACGAACAGGACGTCGGTGTCTCCCGTGTTCTCCGGGTTGAAACCGCGGTTCCGCAACTCCTCGCCGCTGTACGGCAGGGCCGGGTTGAAGTGCCCCATCAGGCCGCTCTTGTACGGGACCGGAATCTCCCAGATGCGGAAGAATCCGAGGATATGGTCGATGCGGAAGGCGTCGAAATACTCCGCCATCTTGCGCATCCGGGCCTTCCACCAGCCGAAGCCGTCCTCCGCCATCTTTTCCCAGTTGTAGGTCGGGAAACCCCAGTTCTGGCCGTCCACCGCGAAGGCATCCGGCGGGGCGCCGGCCTGGCTGTCCAGGTGGAACAGGTCGGGGTGCTGC
>JAFXMA010000154.1 GCA_017530725.1 Bacteroidales bacterium | reverse complement strand
TGGCTGTACTGGAACTTCTGCGACTGGCTGAACGTGCTGAACTGCACCCTGCCGCCGGTGGGCATCATCCTCATCCTCCACTACTTCTGCAACCGCGGGAAGGAGGTCAAGGAGCCCGTGGTCGATTGGAGCGCCGTGATTGGTGTCATCGCCGGCGCCGTGGTCGCGAACCTCGTGCACTGGGGCTTCGCCTCCATCAACGGCATGGTCGTCGCCGCCATCTGCTGGGGCGTGGGACAACTATTGTTCAAGCGCAAGTAGGGGCTGTTACCGATTCCGGATCGATTGAAGGATGGCCTTGACCTTTTCGGTCGAGGTCATCTTTTTTCCGTCCACGGTCTCCGATGCCGAAGCATGGATTTCCGTGCAGCCGGTGAGGTCGAGGATGCGGGCGGCGTTCGAGGGGGTGACACCGCCGCCGGGGAGAATGCCGATGCGCCCATGGGCGCGCTGGCGCAGGTCACGGAGCCTGGCCGCGCCTTCTTCGACCGTCGGAGCCTGGCCGGAGGTCAGGATGCGGTCGCAGCCGAGGCTGATGATTTGCTCCATCGCCTCGAAAGGCCGTCGGCAGCGGTCGAAAGCGCGGTGGAAGGTGATGCTCACGCGTCGGGCCGGGCCGGGGAAGAAATGGCTGTCGTTCGCGGCGTGGCAAAGGTCCGAGGCGCCCAGTTCCGTGGCCAGATTGAAGGATTCCACCAGGCCGACAAGTTGCTCCATCAAGGGAAGGTCGATGTCTCCATCCGGGGTCAGGCACCCCACGACAATCCCGTCAGCACCGAACTGCAGGGCCGATTCTATCTGCAGGTCCATGATCTCCGCCTCTTCGGGGGAATAGACGAAATCCCCATCCCGCGGGCGGATGAGGACATGGACCGTCAAATCGGGATACTTCTCCCTGACGGCCCGGAGCCAGGCCATGGGCGGCGTGAGGCCGTCGCATTCGAGGTCCGCGCACAGTTCGATGCGCCGGGCGCCTCCGGCGACGGCGGCATCGACACTTTCCGGATTGCCGCAGCAGACTTCCAACAGGGCCATCCCCTTACCGTTTCAGGTGGCGCTTGATGAATTCGCGCTTCATTTCGGGGCCATACGCGTATTCGCCCACGTCGATGCTGTCCAGCAGGTACAGGTCGGATCCCTTGAAGAGCGTGGATTCGGCCGTCGCGCGGATGTAGCGGGCCTTGTCCATGGATTCCTTCGGGACGATCAGGTGACAGGGAATGATGTACACGATGGGATTGATGGCCACGGCATGCGCGACGGAACGGACGCCCAGCGGATTGCCGCAGAGCGCGGCCAGTTCCGAATAACTGTACAGGCGCGGTTCCACCCCGTAGAGCGTCTCCCAGACCCCGAGTTGGAACGGGGTCCCGAACAGGCGGAAATCCTTCCAGGAAACGGTTTCCGCCATGGCGATCAGTTCGTCCGTCGATACTTTCCGGGTCGAGATGACGCCGACTTCTTTCGGGGGCAGTTTGGCCACTTTCGCCGCAATTTCGGCGAAGTGCCGGTAATCGGCGGAGACGGAAGCGATCTTGCCGTCGATCTCCGTAACAATCCATTCGGTAACCATGGGAACAAATATAGGAAATATCTGGCATACAATCAACTGCCGGGCTCCGGTTATTCGTCCTTCCCGGGCAGTCATTCGCCCGTTATTCCACGGGTGAACGACGTTTTTTCGTATTTCAACAACCGGGTTGCCGAAAAAACCTTATCTTTGTTTTACGATGAAGGCAAATGGACGGAAAATCCGTACGCGGCTGGAAACCTGGGTGGACCTCGGAGTCTGCCTGGGCGTGATACCCTGCCTGGTGTCCTTGTTTCCGGTGGGAGAATGGATCCTCTGGCAGGCCTGGGAGGTCATCCTCTACTTGATATGGACCTACCTGTGCTGGTATCTGGGCCGGCATGCCGTCCCCGCCCTGTTTGCTTCCGGGAAGCGATGGAGTGCGGTGGCGGTCGTCTTCCTCGCGACGGTGCTTACGTACCTGATGAGCCTCAAACAGGTGTCGTTCCCCCGCGAGATGATTGCGGACCGGCCGCCGCGGCTGTACATGTACCAGCAGGCGGTGTGGGTGCTGTACATCGCCGCGATGGGCGCCGGCCTGGCCACGGGCATCCTGGCCCGGAAGATCCGGCGGCTCGAAAGCGAGCGCGACGAAGCCGCGGAGCAGCGCGCCGTGCAAACCGCCGTCGAGGCGCTGGCCGCCCACGCCGTGGCGGGCGAGACCGTGACGGTAAAGGCGGACTACAAGGACGTGACCATTCCCCTGGCCGCCATCCAATACATCGAAGCGCGCAACAACTACGCCTGCCTCCACCTGGACCACCAGGAGGACGTCGTCTCGCAGATTACGATGAAAGCCCTGCTGGAAATGCTTCCGGAAGGGAAATTCGTCCGCATCCACCGTTCCTACATCGTCCCGGTGCACCGCATCGAGCGCAAGAAGGCCACTTCCGTGAAACTCGTCGGCGTGGACACCCCCCTGCCGGTGGGCCGCGCCCATAAGGAGAACCTGAAATGAAGACCCGGAAGCCAGACGATTTCTACCACGGCGGACGCCGGACGCACTGGGCCGTCGTCGCCTTCGCGATGATCGGCTCCTGCATGTCGGGCGTGACCTTCGTTTCCGTCCCCGGCATGGTGGGCACCAGCGGTTTCGGCTACCTGCAGATGTGCCTGGGCTTCTTCCTGGGCTATCTGGTCATCGCCTTCGTCCTCACGCCGCTGTATTTCAAACTGAACGTCGTCTCCATCTACCAGTATCTGGAGAACCGCTTCGGCCTGGCGTCCTACAAGACCGGCGCCTGGTTCTTCTTCGTATCGAAGATGCTGGGTGCGTCGGTACGGCTGTTCCTCGTGTGCCTGACCCTGCAATTGCTCGTGTTCGGCCCGCTGGGCCTCCCCTTCTGGCTCAACGTCATCTGCAACGTGGCGGTATGCCTGGCCTTCACCATCCGCGGCGGCGTGAAATCCGTCATCTGGGTGGACCTGGTCAAGACCGTCTGCATGATTGCGGCGGTGGTCTTCACCATCGTGTACATCGGCAAGGACCTCGGCGGCATCCGGATCCAGGAAAGGGTGTTCTTCTTCGACGACGTGAACCATCCGCAATACTTCTGGAAACAACTCCTGGGCGGCCTGTTCACGGTCATCGCCATGACCGGCCTGGACCAGGACATGATGCAGCGCACACTGGCCTGCAAGAACCACCGCGATTCGCAGAAGAACCTCGTCGTGAGCAGCCTCCTCCAGACGGTCGTCATCGCCGGCTTCCTGTGCCTGGGCTCGCTGATGTACCAGTTCAAGGCGGCGCACGGCATCGCCGAGACCGGCGACAGCCTCTTCCCCGCCATCGCCACCGGAGGCCTCCTCCCGGCCATCGTGGGCGTCCTCTTCGTCGTCGGCCTGATGATCAGCGCCTACGGTGCCGGCGGCTCGGCCCTCACCTCCCTCACGACCTCCTTCACCGTCGATATCCTGGACAAGACCGGCGATGTCAAAACCCGCAAGCGGGTCCATCTCGCGATGGCCGTCCTGATGGCTGTCACCATCGTCGTCTTCAACGCCCTCAACAGCACCAGCGCCATCGACGCCGTCTATAAGTTGGCCAGTTACACCTACGGTCCCATCCTGGGCCTCTTCGCCTTCGGCATCCTCACGGAAAAGCAGGTCAAGGACAAGTACGTCCCGGTCGTCGCCCTCCTCGCCCCCGCCATCTGCCTCGTCCTCCAACTCAACTCCGAACGCTGGTTCGGCGGCTACAAGTTCAGTTACGAACTCCTCCTCCTCAACGCCCTCCTCACCTTCCTCGGCCTCTGCCTCCTCATCCGGAGGAACAAATAAAAGGACCGACTCGAGCGAGCCGGTCCTTTCGGTCTAACCGCGAAGCGGATTACTTCTTCTTGGAAGTCTTGGTCTCGACAGCCTTGCCGGAGGCGCCTTTCATGGTGGCGTCGTACATGATCGGGGTACCGATCATGATGGAGGCGTAGGTACCGATGATCACACCCAGGCAGAGGGCCACGGCCAGACCACGGATGGACTCACCGCCCCAGATCGCGATGGCGAGCATCGGGAGGAGGGTGGACACGGAGGTGTTGACCGTACGGGTGAGGGTGGCGTTCAGGGCGGTGTTCACCGTCTCACGGAAGTCAGCGTTCGGGTGCAGGGCCTTCTGCTCACGGATACGGTCGAAGATAACCACGTTATCGTTGATGGCGTAACCGATGATGGTCAGGATGG
>JAFXMA010000153.1 GCA_017530725.1 Bacteroidales bacterium | reverse complement strand
GCGTTCGCGTCGTTGGTGAGGGACACGGGAATGCCGTTCATCTGCTCCTGGAGCATCTTGGCGAACGGGATGTTGCCGCCCTGGGCCCATACGAGGTTCACGGCGTTCTCGACGACGCCGGTGTAGAAGTTGCCGTTCGGAATGCCCACGCCGATGCCGCGGATGTTGCCTTCGGCCTTGGCCTCCACGATGATGCGGTTCAGGGCCTCGGCGAGCGCCGCGACGAATTCGTCCGCATTGGTGGTGTTTTCGGAGCTGATGACGGTCTGGGCGACGATGTTGCCGCGGGCGTCCACGACGCCGCACTTGGCGGTCTGGCCGCCTACGTCGATACCGATAACGAGATCTTGTGCCATATTCGATTATTCAACAGGGATGTCTTTGTTCACGTTCTTGGAGCCGATGAGGGCGTAGAAGAGGAGGTAGCCGAGCATCGCGACGACGAGCCAGTAGCTGTTCATATAACCGGCGTTCTTGGCGATGAGATCCTGGATGAACGGCATGATACCGCCACCGACGACCAGCATCATAAAGATACCGGAAGCGGCCTCGGTGTACTTGCCCAGGCCTTCGACGGCGAGGTTGAAGATGGCGCCCCACATCACGGAGGTGCAGAGACCGCAGAGGATCAGGAACAGGCAGCTGAGCGGGACGTTCTGGAACATCGTGAAGCCCTTGCCGGCCTCATAGCCCGGCATGCTGATGGTGACCGTCTTCGGAGTGAAGATGGCGGCGAGAACGAGGATGATGGCGACAGCGCTCACCCAGGTCATCTGCGTACGGGTGGAAACCTTGCCGGAAATGAGGGTGGAGGAGAAACGGCCCACCATCATCAGCAGCCAGTAGATGGCCGCGACGGCACCGCCGATGGCGGCGGCTCCGGCGAAGCCGGCCGGGAAGGCGCCCGCGCCGGTGGCATCGGCCAGGTAGAAGTTCACCTGGGACGGGATGCCGATCTCGATGCCCACATACATGAAGATGGCGACGGCGCCGAGCACGAAGTGACGGAAATTCCAGGCGCTGTGCTCATAAGCGGTGGTCTTGCGCTCCTGGGCGGGCTCGGGGATGGTCAGGAAGGAGATGATGATGAAGGCGATCGCAAACACGGCCATCGCGATGAACAGCAGCGGAGCCACATCGGACATGGAGGTGCTGGCCGTGACGGTGCCGATGAGGACACCCACCAGCAGCGGAGTCAGGGTGCCGGTCAGGGAGTTCAGGGTACCGCCGATCTGGATGTACTGGTTGCCCTTGTTGCCGCCACCGCCGAGGATGTTCAGCATCGGGTTCACGACCGTGTTCAGCATGCAGACGCAGAAGCCGCAGATGAAGGCGCCGAGGAGGTACACATAGATGGCGCTCTCACCCAGGAAGGAACGGCTGGAAAGCCACTGGACGACGACACCGACAAAACCGGTGGCCAGGGCGATGAGGGTGGTCTTCTTGTAGCCCACCTTGAGGAGCATCTTACCGGCCGGGATACCCATGAACAGATAAGCGGCGAAGTTCATCAGGTTGCCCGCCATCTTGGACCACTCGTACTTGTTGCCCCAGATGTTGCCGAACGGAGCGGCCATGTTGGTCACGAAGGAAATCATCGCAAAGATGAAGCACATCGTGATGATGGCCACCAGATTGGTGTTTTTCTTGGTTTCAGTCATTTGTCTTGTGTTTTATTGTTAAAAATTATTGCTGTCCGGCTTAAAAACTCTCAAATATAGAAAATTTTTCGCAACTTTGCATAATAGTAGAGAACACAAAAACCACCCTTATATGAGAAAATTGATGATCATCCTCGGTGCCGCCCTGCTCCTTGCGGGCTGCAACCAGAAGAAGGAAGCCGTCCTCACGGCCTCCGGCCTGAACCCTGAAAACTTCATCGGCACCTACAACGGCACGCCCACCGCCCTGTACACCCTGACCAACGCGAACGGCATGGAAGTGTGCGTCACCAATTTCGGCGGCCGCATCGTGTCCATCCTCGTCCCGGACAACAAGGGCCAGATGCGGGACGTCGTCCTGGGCTTCGACAAGGTCTCCGATTACTTCCCGGAGAACAACCAGACCGACTTCGGCGCCTCCATCGGCCGTTACGCGAACCGCATCAACCAGGGCAGGATCACCCTGGACGGCGTGGAATACCAACTCCCGCAGAACAATTTCGGTCACTGCCTCCACGGCGGTCCCACCGGCTGGCAGTATCAGGTCTATGAGTGCGTCGAGGCCGATGCCAAGCACGTGAAACTCCTCCGCGTCTCTCCCGACGGCGACAACAACTTCCCGGGCGAAGTGAAGGCCTATGTGACCTACACCCTCACCGATGACAACAAGATCGACATCGCCTACGAGGCCACGACCACGGCTACGACCGTCATCAACATGACGAACCATTCCTACTTCAACCTCGCCGGCGACCCGGCCGGACACAGCGTCACCGAGGACCTCCTGTACGTGAATTCCACCTGCTTCACCCCGGTGGACGATACCTACATGACCACGGGCGAAATCGTCCCCGTGGAGGGCACCCCGTTCGATTTCCGCGCTCCGCACGCCGTCGGTGACCAGATCGCCGCCGACAACGACCAGATCCGCAACGGCAACGGCTACGACCACAACTGGGTCCTGGACACCGCCGGCGACATCACCAAGGTCGCCGTCGAACTCTGCTGCCCGACCACCGGCATCGACCTGAAGGTCTATACCGACGAACCCGGCATCCAGATCTACTCGGGCAACTTCCTGGACGGCACCGTTACCGGCAAGAAGGGCATCGTGTACAACCAGCGCCACGGCATCTGCCTGGAAACCCAGAAGTATCCGGACACCCCCAACAAGCCCGAATGGCCGTCGGCGGTCCTCCGTCCCGGAGAGACCTACCGCAGCCACTGTATCTTCGCGTTCAGCGTGAAATAATCTACTCGATCGCCTGAACGGCGTCTTCGAAAAGCTCGCGGTCTCCGCGGGCTTTGTTTTTTATCTTCGCCCGGTAGTTGTACACCGTGTTGGCCGAGTAGTGGAGCAGGGCGGCGATCTTGGAGGATTCCGTGATGCCCAGTTTGATCAGGGCGAAGACGCGGAGTTCCGGCGTGAGGATGTCGTCGCCCTTCGGGACGATGGCCTCGCCATCCGCGAGGAGGGCGTTGAATTCGTCCACGAAGTCGGGATAGAGGTTGATGAACGTGCGGTCGAACATCTGGTAGAACTCCCGGATGTCGTCCTCGATGGGCGGCAAGGCCTCGATCTCCTCGATCAGATACTTGTCGTTGCCGCGGCGGATGTACTTGAGCACGTGGTTCTTATACTGCCGGGAGGTGGAGATGTTCTCCGACAGGTTCTGCAGGTACAGGGCGATGTACTCCTGGCGGACCTTGCTGGATTCATGGAGTTCATTGTTCAGGGCCTGAAGTTGTTCATTCACGTCCTGAAGCGTCTGGTTGCGGCGCTCCACGCGGGCCTTTTCCTGTTCCAGGGCCTTCCGCGTGCGCACCAGGATGCGCTGGCGGCGGGACAGGAAGAACAGGAGACCGGCCAGGGCGAGCAGCAGGAGGCCGGCCAGGCCGATGAGCAGCCACATCTGCCGCGTGTGCCGGGCGTTCTTGGCGGCGTAGGCCTGCTCCAGGGACGGAAAGAACTGGGCGATCTGCCACGGGCGGAGTTTACCGCCGAAGAACAGGGCGTCGGGCATGCCGTGGTCCGCCGCGTACTTGAAGGCCCGGTCGATGTCCCCCTGCCGGTACAGCCGCTCGGCGAGGGTGTTCAGGGAGGCGTAGTCCTTGTTGGCACACATCACATCGGCGATCGCGGAGCGGGCCAGCCAGGCGATCTCTTCGTCGGGATCCTGCTGATAGACGGACACGAAGAAAGCGGCGCGGGCGTACGGGCGGGAATTGGGTTCGGTCACTTCCAGGGCCTTCAGAGCATATTCCAGGGCCTTTTCCCGGTCCCGGTCGGACTCCGCCTGGACCCGCTGGAGGTCGTACCACTCATAGGTCCCTTCCTCCAGGAACGGGAGCATCGACACCCGGTACATATCCTTTTTCTGCCAATACTGGGCGTTGTTGGACGAATAGGCGGCGAGTTCCCCGTACAAGTAGTTGGAAACCTCGAAGAACGCATACTCCAGCCCCGTGGGAATCGATTCCAGACGGTATCCGGACAGGATGTCCAGCGCGTCGGAATGGTAGCCCGCCAGCGCGTATTCCCGCGCCAGCGCGAAATCCGTCTCCGCCTGACGGTAGGCATCGCCCAGTTGCCGGGCCAGCGTCCGGTTCCGGGAGAGTTGCACAATGGTGGAATCCATGCTGTACGAGGTGAACTCGGAAGCGAGTTTCTTCCGGATCTCGTATTCCTGCTCGGGGGTGTTTTTCCCCGCGAGCATCTGCCGGAGCACGTCCGTCCGCTGCTGGAAATAGCCTTCATAGGCCGACGCCTTCGCGAGCGCCTCGTCCAACTCGCGCAGCACCGGCTCCGCCGGCGTCCGGGCATCTATGGGAAGGGCCAGGCACACCGCCAGAACCCAGGTCATCAGTTTCCGTGTCATAGATACAAAGATACGAAAAAAAAGCCTGCAGAACAGACTGTTCCGCAGGCTTTCAAACAACGTCCGGATGGACTACAGTTTCTCGAAGGTAATCTTCTCCTGGCCGGCGGTGATGGCGTTACCGTCGATGGTGCAGCCGGTGAAGTCCACGGTCATGCGGTAAGTGGCGCCTTCCTCGAGGGTGCCGACGAGGTTCAGGTTGCCGTCATCGCCCTGGCTCAGGTGCTCGGCGGCGTTGCCGTCGATGGTGATGCCCTTGGTGCTCTCACCACCCCAGCCGTCCTGGAAGAAGAACTTGAAGTTCGCGTAGTCCGTGCGGAAGCGGCCGCCCAGTTGCGGATCCGTCTCGGCCACGGCCTTGCCGGTCATCTGGAACACGCCGTCGGAGACCTGTGCGAGTTGGTAGCCACCGGCACCCGGCCAGCCCACCTGGGCGGTCATCTGGACGGGGGCGATGCCCCAGCCCTGCACGTACAGGCCACCCTCGGCGAGGTTCGCCCGGCCGCCGGCGCCGTTCACGCGGTAAGCGCGGCCCACCTTGTTCGCCTTGTCCAGGACCACGGTATAGGCGCCGTTCACGGCATTCCACTGGCCACCGTCCACGAAGTCAGGATCGAACCACCAGGAAGCGAGGTCGTCGATACCGGTGACCGAGAGGGCGTCGCCCTTCTTGAAATCCACGGTCCCGGAGTACTCGTCAGCACCGGTCAGGGTGAGTTCCACGCCATTGACGGAAATCTTGTCGGAAACGACGGTGCTCTCCCCCGCCTTCTCGAACTTCAGCACGGCTGCGGAGACGCCGCCGGTGAGGTCGAGGGTGAAGCGGTACGGCGCACCGATCTCGAGGTTCACGCCCGCATTCAGGTGCAGGTTGCCGTCGGACTCGCCCGCATAGATGAGGTCGCTGTCCACGGAAGCGTAACTGCCGCCGCCGAATTCGCCGCCCCAGCCCTTCTGGTGGAAGAGTTTGACATTGAAGGAAGTGGCGGAGAGTTGCGTACCGGCCACCAGCGTGAGTTGGAAAACCTTCGGAGACACCTCGGCGAAGCACAGGGCCAGGTCGGTGTTCCAGCCGGCGGTGAAGAGTTCGGGCTTGCCGAAGTTCGTGTCGCCGATCATCCACACCGCACCGGTGCCGTCCTCGGAGAGGGTCATATAGGCACCGCTCTCGGTCACGCGCTCCACCAGGAAGAATTTCTTGTCCGTCTGGGCGGTCACCTTGTAGAAACCGCTCACGGGGACGAACCGGAAGTCCTCGGTGAAGAAGTCCGGGTCGAGCGTCCAGGTCGCGAGGTCGGCGATGCCCTTCACCTCGATGGCCTGGCCCTGGGTCAGGGACACGACGGCGGAATAGGCGGTCGCGGAAACCATATCCATCGTTTTGCCGGCGAACGTGATGTCGTCGGTCTCGATCTCCTCCTGGCCCACCTTCGCGAACTTCAGGACAGCCGCATCAACGCCGCCGGTGAGGTCGAGGGTGAGGCGGTAGATGCCGCCGAGATCCAGCGCGACGCCTTCCTTCAGGTGGATGTTGCCGTCGGACTCGCCCGCATAGACGAGGTCGCTTTCCACGGAAGCGTAGGAACCGCCGCCGAATTCACCGCCCCAGCCCTTCTGGTGGAAGAGTTTGACGTTCATCGAACCGGTCTTGATCTGGTCGCCCGCGACGAACGTGATCTGGTGGATGCCCGCCTCCACCTCGGCGAGGCAGAGACCGTAGTCCGTATTCCAGGAAGCGGAGAACATCGCAGGCTTGCCGTAGTTCTCACCGATGAGCCACACGGCGTTGCCGTTGGCGAGCGTCGCATACGCATCGGCGGAAACCATCTTCTCCACGAGGAAGAACTTATTGCCCATCTGGATCGTGACCTTGTACAGGCCGTCCACCGCGTTGAACTTGAAGTCCTCGGTGAACCAGTCCGGATCCAGCAGGAAGTCGTCGAAACCGGGCGCATAGCCCTCGATGACGACGTCGTCCCCCTTGTGCAGGTTCACGACGGCGGCGTAGTTCTCCTTGTCGATCATCACGGCCTCGACACCGTTCACGGTCAGGGTCACGAACGGAGCGGCCTCCCAGGAGCGGGTGTTGAAGGAAATCTCGTAGTTGCCCGCGACACCGTTGGAGAACGGGATGGGCGTGGCACCGTTGAGTTCGACTCCCGTGGAGCCGTAGCCGAAGGAGAGTTTGCGTCCGGCACCGTCATAGGGCGCCGTCTCGATGAACGCATCGACGGACGCGTCGAAGTCGCCGGTCACCGCATAGGTGCAGTTCCCGGTCTTCTCCATCCGGTATTCACCGCCCGTGACGGGCTTCAGGAGGAGGTATTCGAAGTCCGGACGGGAGACCCGCACGTCCCTCTCCTCGGTGGTGACGCCGAACTGGATGTTCTGGGACGTGAACACGGCCGTAGCCACGCCGTCGGGAATGTCCTTGTAGAACGGGACGAGCAGACGCCCCTCATAGGCACCGTTCGTCTTGGTACGGATCGTGGTGTCCGCCACGACCGTGTCGTCGAACTTGAGTTGGACCTTCAGCGTGGACAGGGCGATCGGGTCCTGCAAGTCCACGGTGAAGAGGAAATCGGAGCCCATCAGGGCGGCCGCGTCGCAGTTGACCGTCTGCTGCGGGCCCTTGTCGGTGGTGAGGAACGCCGGCTCCTTCGGCTGGCAGGCCATCACGGCGACGGCCGCCAAAGTCATATAGAGAATCTTTTTCATATTGCGCTTAATCTTTCCAGGTAGCAGAAACAACGGACTTTGCAGGAACCGTGATGGGAACCGAATGGGCGTCGGTCGCGAACACGAACTGTTCGGGGTTCGAGCCCTCGTTCAGGAAGAGGACGGCATAGGACTTGTCCGGGTTGCGGAAGGCCAGATAGGTCACGTTCTGGGCGGTACGCCCCGTCGTGCCGATCCGGACCGCGCCGGGCTTGATGACCACGGAAGGGTGGACGACGTCATACCAGTGGGACTTGCGGTCCACGGTCTTGAGGGCGTAGGAACCCTTGTCGATGGACACGGCGCCGTAGCAGGTGCTGCAGCCGCCCGGACGGTAGGGCTTGCCCTCGTTGTCCAGCATCATGTTCCACAGGGTCACGCCCTTGCCGTAGCGCTTCAGGGTACCCATCACGATCTCGCGGAAGTCCTCGCGGAACTGCTCGCCGAAGCCGTGGTTCGCATAATTCCAGGTGCCGATGGACGCCTCCGTGAACCAGATGCCCTTTTCGGGGGCCGCCTGGTGGATCTTGTCCAACTCGGAGACACTGCCGCCGTAGTTGTGCCAGGCGGAGCCGGCCGCATATTTCGCGGCGGCCGCGTCGGCATAGATGTTCAGCGGATAACTCTTCTGGGAAGCCACGTTGTCGTAGTTGTAGTTGTGGTCGAACAGCATGATCTGCGTCTTCAGACCCGCCTTCTCGAAGGCCGGACCGATGACTTTCAGGAAATCGCGCTGGTCCTCCCAGGGCATGTACAGGGACATCGAGTTGCCATGGTTCAGGGGCTCGTTCTGGAGCGTGACGCCCATCACTTTATACCCCCGCTTCTGCATCTCCTGGATCCACTTCACGAAATATTCGGCGTAATCGGCATAGTATTTCGGGTTCAGGCGGCCGGAAGTCCAATGGTAGAACGGGTCTCCGTTCCCCTGGACATCCATCTTCATCCACTGCGGGCAACTCCAGGGAGAACCGATGATCTGCACGTTCGGATTGATCTTGTAGATCTCGTCCAGGATCGGGAACAGGAACTGTTTCTCGCTCTCGTGGATGGCGAAGTTCTCCATCCCCGGCTTGTCGCACCAGGTGTACTCGTCCATCGAGAAGTCCGAGCCGCCGATGCAGACACGGATCAGCGAAGAACCGGCGCCCGCGGTGGTGCTGAACAGTTCCGTGAGGAGTTTCGTGCGGTCTTCCTGGCTCATTCTCAGGAGGTTATAGCAGGAAGCCTGGGTGATGGCGAGGCCGAAGCCATCCACCGTCTGGAAAGTCTCGTCCGTGAACCGGACGACGTTCGGCGACATCGTGGAAGCCTTGCCGAAGGACACGCCGGACTTCTCGAAATCGCGGGTCTTGTCGAAGGTCGTGGTCCAAAAGGTCGCATCATAGACCACTGCTGCGGGCTCCGGTTCCGGATCGGGACCGGGCTCGGGCGTCGGCACGGGGTCCTTGCCCCCGCAGGCGCAGGAGCACAGGGCGAACAGGCCAATCAGCGCGTATAAGGATACTTTCTTCATGGCATCAATATCCGGCGTTCTGGCTCATGTTCGGGTTGGCGTCGAGGGCCGTCGTCGGGACCGGCAGGAAGAGGCGGGTCTCGGTGAGGGGCTTGCGCTGCTGCCAATAGGGATCCTTGGCATTCATGCTGTCGTGGACCTGGTAGATCCGGTCGTGGCGCGCAAGGTCGAAGAAGCGGAAGCCTTCGAAGGCCAGTTCCAGACGGCGCTCCTTGAGGATCGCGTCGATGGCGGCGTCCTGGCTGGCCGGAACGGCGATTCCGGCGAGTTTCGCGCGGGTGCGGACACGGTTCACGTACTCGGTCGCGCCGGCGAGGTCGCCCGTGCAGGCAAGTGCCTCGGCGTGAAGGAGATAAATCTCGGCGAGACGCATCACGAGGATGGAGGAGATGTTCGTCGGCATCTTGTGCATGAACGCATAGTTGTCCGCCGGATAGTAGTTGCTCCAGCCGCAGGAATCCCACACGATGGAAGCCTTGTAGCGGACCTCGTCCCCTTCCTTCTGGAAGGCCTCGATCAGGTCGCGGGACGGGGTGGTCCACTTGGCCCAGGAGTAACTGTCGTTCGGGCTGTAGGCGTTGCGGTGGTACATCATGTACACCCAGTTGCCGCTGGCCTTGTTGGTCCACTGGACCTCGAAGATGGATTCCGGCGAGTTGCGGTAGGCATCGTCGTCGTCATAACTCCAGAGTTTGCCGTATTCGGGCTCCAGGGAGAATCCCATCCCCTCGAGTTGGTTGCAGTACTGGATGACCTTGTTCCAGTCGCGGATGGGCTTTTCGGCGTAGATACGGGCCAGGAGGCCGATGGCGAAAGCATCGGACATCAGCATCTTGTTGGCCGGATTGGACTTCGGAGCGTGCTGGGCGGCCCAGGTGAGGTCTTCCACGAGTTGCGCATAGACGTCGTTCATCGGCGTGCGGTCCGGATAGTAGAGCGGATACACCTCCTGCACGTTCTCGACGGTGATGGTCGGGGGAATCTCGAGGACCATCGGGGCGTCGCCCCAGAGTTGGGTGAGGCGGAAGAAGCAGAAGGAACGCCAGATGAGGGCCTCGGCCTTCCACTGGTCACGCTCGGCCGTGGACATCGAACTGTCCTCGGCCTGGATGCGGTCCACGTTGCAGATGATCTGGTTCGCGTTGGAAACCTGGGTCTGGTACCAGTTCCAGTCGCGGGTGATGTTCTTGTTGGAGCCGTCCTGCTTGTTGGCTTCCAGGGACATGATCTCAGCCGAGGTGGTGCCGCAGTAGGCGTTGTCGGCGCGGGTTTCGGAATAGACGAGCCAGTCTTCGAGGCCCATCTCCTGGATGTCCTTCACCCAACTGTTGTACAGGGAGTTGCGGAGGCTCTCCATATCGGAGCGGCGGGTGTACTGGGAGGCGGTTTCCTCGGAGTCCCCGGCGGTATCCACGTTGCCCTTGTTGAAGGAAGTCGGAGAATACAGGTCCAGGTCGCAGGCAGTCACGGCGAAAAGGGCGGCGATGGCCAGGATGTTATTGATCTTTTTCATATTGCTGCCGGTTTAGAAGTCGATGTTCACGCCGAAGATGGCGGTCTTCACGTTCGGATAGGTGCCGTAGTCGATGCCCATGTTGGTGGCGCTGGAATACTGGCTCATTTCAGGGTCGTAACCCGTGTACTTCGTGAAGGTCAGGAAGTTGGAAAGGGTCACGTAAGGCTGGATCTTCGCGATGTTCAGTTTGCGGAGGAACTTGCCCTGGAAGTCGTAGGACAGGGTGATGTTCTTCACCTTCAGGTAGGAACCGTCCTCGATCCAGTAGTCGGAAGGCTTCGCGTTCCAGTTCTCGCCGGCCTTGGGGATGTCCGTGATCTGGCCGGGGATCCGCCAGCGGCGGACGACGCTGTGCAGTTGGTTCGCGCCGTTCTGCATGCCCATCATGTCCACCTTGGACACGTTGAAGATGTCATTGCCGTAGGAACCGGTCACCAGGATGCTCAGGTTGAAGCCGTAGAAGTGGAAGTTGTTGGTCATACCGCCGATGAACTTCGGGTTGGCGTCGCCGATGTACTGCTTGTCCGCGTCGGTGATGTCGCCGTCGCCGTTCAGGTCCTCGTACACGAGCAGGCCCGTCTCCGGATCCACGCCGCCGGCGACTTTGTAGCCCCAGAACTTGGACAGGGCCTCGCCGGGAGCCATCCGGACGATGTTCTCGCCGATGCGCTCGGGGTTCACGTAGTAGTACACCTGCTGGAGTTGCAGGTTCTCGAGTTTGTTGCGGTTCAGGGAGAGGTTGAAGTCGGTCGTCCACTCGAAGTTCTTCCGGGCGACGTTCACGGTGTTCAGGGCGAATTCGACGCCCCAGTTGGACATCGCGCCCTCGTTGCGGAAGATGCTCGGGTTCGGGGCCGGAAGGGAAACATTCATCAGCAGGCCGTCCGTCTTCTTGTAGTAGGCGTCCAGCGCGAGGGTGATGCGGCTGCCGAACAGGCTCGCATCGATACCCACGTTCGTCTGCGTGGTGGTTTCCCAGGTCAGGTACTTGTTGCCGAAGTTGGACTTTCCGCCGATGGACGGGACCGCGTAGGCGTATTCCTCGTTGGTCCAGTCATAATAGGTGGTGCCGTAGGTCTGGACCCAGGCGTAGTCGCCGAGGCCGGACTGGTTGCCCTGCTGGCCCCAGCCCGCGCGGAGTTTGAGGTCGTTCAGCCAGGAGACGTCCTTCAGGAAATCCTCGCCGGTGAGACGCCAGGCTGCGGAAGCGGACGGGAAGTAGCCCCACTTGTGGCCCGGAGCCAGTTTGGAGGAACCGTCCGCACGGAAGTTCACCGTGAGGTAGTACTTGCTGTCGAAGTTGTAGGCGACGCGGCCCAGGTAGGACATGATCGCCCACTGGGACCAGCCGGTGGACTGGCCGCGGAGGCCGCCCTTGTTGCCGCCGCCGAGACCCCAGATCTTGTCGTAGTACTCGGGGTTGAAGTTGCTGCGGGAACCGCTGAGTTGCTGCCAGT
>JAFXMA010000152.1 GCA_017530725.1 Bacteroidales bacterium | reverse complement strand
GTGCCGATGTCCAGGTGACCTACGCCCCCGGTTACAAGAACTTCCCGGGCCGCCGCTGGGGACCCGCCCCTACCACGCCGAACCCGCTGGAGGCTGCCGCCATCGATGAGGCTGCCGATCCCGCCCTTTGCGCGGAGGCTGTCGCCCTCGCCAAGGACGCCGACCTGGTGATCTTCTTCGGCGGTACCAACAAGAGCATCGAGACCGAAGGCTCCGACCGTCAGAACATCGACCTGCCCGTCGGCCAGAACGAGATCGTCGCCGCCCTGCATGAGGCCAATCCGAACCTCGTGACCGTCCTCATCTCCGGCGGTCCCACCGACCTCCGTCAACTGGAACCCGTCTCCCCGGCCATCGTCCAGGGCTGGTGGAACGGTACCGAAGGCGGCACCGCCCTCGCCGAGGTCCTCTTCGGTGACATCGCCCCGTCCGGCAAACTCCCGTTCACCTTCCCGGCCAAACTCGAGGATTCCCCGGCTTATGCGATGGGCAACTTCCCCGACAAGACCCAGGGTGGTGACCTGTTCACGATGATGTACCGTCAGGACCTCACCCGTGAGCAGCGCCGCGAACTGATGGCCAAACTCCCGAAGCCCGTGTCCAAGTACACCGAAGGTTCCCTCGTGGGCTACCGCTGGTACGACACCAAGAACGTGAAGCCGATGTACGCTTTCGGCCACGGTCTCTCCTATGTGGACTTCGAGTACGGTGCCGTCAAGGCTTCCGCCAAGAAGGACGTCGTGAAGGTGACCTTCAACCTCACCAACAAGGGTGGCATGACCGCCGACGAGATCGTCCAACTGTACGTCGCCCGTCCGGACGCCAAGGTCGAGTGGCCGGCCAAGGAACTCAAGGCCTTCGACCGCGTGACCCTCGCCGCCGGTGAGACCAAGACCGTCACCCTCGAGATTCCGGTAAAGGACCTCCGCTACTGGAACGTGGAAAAGAACGCCTGGGACCTGGAGCACGGCCGGCTCGTTCTCCTGCTCGGCGCCGCTTCCGACGACATCCGCCAGAAAGCCGAAGTCACCATCTAAGCGTATTATGCGCAAATCTCTGATCCTTGGGGCCGCCCTGCTCACTGCAGCGTGTGGCCCCAGGCCTTCTGCCCAGGTGGAGAAGGTCGAACTGTGCACCGTCGTGGGCGACTACGGCCTGGAGGCGGACGCCATCGAAATCACCGTTTCCAATCCCCGTTCCCTGAAGGGATTGAAGGCGGAGGATTTCGACCTCGTGAACAATGTCTCCGGTGCCTTCATCGATGCGGCCACGGGCCAGGCGCCGGCGGAATACGAAGACGACGGCATCGTCCTTTCCGTCCACAAGAACGTCCTCCGCATCGAGGCGAAGCCTTTCAACAAAGACGGGAAGGCGGAAGGCTGGTTCAAGCGCATTCCCTGGGAACTGCACTGCGCCGTGGATTCCGCCCTCAATGTCACTGCCGCGCAGGTAACAGGGCAGCATATCGCCGTCCTGGACGACTGCGAGACCGGCTCCTTCACCTTCGGCGGCCTCACACGGGAGTATATGCTGCATCTGCCGAAGGATGCCGACGGCAAGGTTATCCCGAACGCTCCCCTGCTGGTCTGGCAGATCGGCGGCGGCGAGTATGACAAGGACCTGATGACGGTGGCGACGGCCAACCGCTGCCTCGTTTCCCTGCCCACGGAAGGTGTCCCCTGCGCCACACTTGTGTTTGCCCTCGCGAATCCGAACTACTCCTACAGCGCTTCGCTGTATCCTGAGAAAATCGAACTCATCGACCGCAACAACGCCCTTCAGATGGCCTTCATCGACCAATTGATCGCGGAAGGGAAGGTCGATGGCAGCAAACTCTTCTGCGCCGGCGCCTCCAGCGGCGGTGGCTGTACGATGCGTTTCATGATGCAGTTCGCAGACCGCTTCAAGGCGGCCATCCCCTGCTGCGCCATGGACCCGATCGTCCCGATCCACCAGGTCGAGGAGAAGTATCCCGGCCAGTATGCCGACGACGTGGAGAAAGTATGGCGCGGCGACTGCGTCTATAAGTGGGATGGCGAGAATATGAAACTCTCCCCCATGGACATCGACGCCTTCGTGAAACTCCCGATGTACTTCGTCCACGCCGAAACCGACCGAACCTGCAAAGTCGCCAGCACCTACGCCTACACCGAGGCCCGCAAACGCCTGGGCGCGCAGGACGACAAGATGCTCATCTACAGCGACGAAGACCTCGTCCGCTGGGGCGTCGCCCCGATGATGGCCCACTTCTCCTGGGTCCCGCTCCTGGACGACTACGCCGAAGGCAGTCCGATGGACTGGCTGGTGAAGCAGTTGTAGAGATTCCCGGTCACGCCGGGAATGACAAAAAAGACCTGTGCAGCGATGCGCAGGTCTTTTGTCATTTCGAGCGTAGTCGAGAAATCTACTTGAAAATCAGCGGAACGAACTCGGAGAGGTAGATCCGCCAGTTGCGCCAGATGTGGCCGCCGTCGGTTTCCATGTACTTGTACGGATAGCCGGCCGCGTCGAGTTTCGCGCGGAACTCGTTGTTGGCCTGGATGAGGAAGTCGGTGGAGCCGATGCCGATCCACAGGAGGGCGGGCTTCTTCGCGAAGTAGGTCGCGAGTTTACCGTCAATGTTTTCGTAGATTTCCTTGTGCGCGGCCTGCTGTTCGGAGCCGGTGCCGATGGCGGCGGAGAACATGCCGGAGTAGTTGAACATATCCGGATTGTTCAGCGTGATGTACAGGGTGTGGAAACCGCCCATGGACAGGCCGCAGATGGCACGGCCCTGCTTCTTGGCGATGGTCCGGTAGTGGCTGTCGATGAACTTGACGACCTCCGGGAAGGATGTCTCGAAGGTGCCTTCCATCGTCTGCGGGAGGGACATCGTCGGACGGGTGTAACCGGTGGAATTCTCCAGCGGAGCGGCCTCCTGGGAAATGTTGCCGTTCGTGAAGACCACGATCATCGGCTTCGCCTCACCGCGGGCGATGAGATTGTCGAGGATCTGCGTGGCGCGGCCCTG
>JAFXMA010000151.1 GCA_017530725.1 Bacteroidales bacterium | reverse complement strand
AGGCCGACGCGCTGCTGATGTACATGTACTGTTTCGTCCGTCCCCGGAAGAGCCGCCAGTCGCGCTCCACCTGGGCCGGGACAAAGCCGATGAAGTCGCACACGCAGTCCCACTGCGTTCCTTCGAGGAGTCCTGCGACCACGGCCTCGTCGTTGATATCCGCCTTCAGGATCCGGACATTGCCGGGGACTTCACGGCTGCGGTTCCCCCGGTTCAGGAGGGTCAGTTCCCACTCCCCTTCCGCGGCCAGTTGCGCGGTGATGGCGGTACTGATCGTTCCGGTCCCGCCGATGAACAATGCTTTTCTTTTCATTTCCAGTCTATTTCGTCCATAGGATAGCGGACGTCCCACTCCTTGCGCAGGCCGTCCATCAGTTCCATGATGTACAGGGTTTCGTCCAAAGGCATCTGCGGCGGCTCGATAAGTCCTGCTTCAATCGCGTCGCGACAGGCGACGAACTGATATTCGTAGCCCGTAATCTGCTTCGGAATGGGGATTTCCTCCACGAACACGCGGTCCGGGCCGTTCACCGTGATGCGCTGGGGATTGTTGACATTGTCGATGATGACGTTCCCTTCCGTTCCCGCGATGACGCCGATGTTGTCGCCTACGCAGGATGCCGAGGACTGGACATTCGCGAGGATGCCGTCCTCCAGCACGATGGAGATGGCATTGGACAGATCCATGCCCGTATCCGACTTCACGCACTGCGACTGCATGGACACGAAGGGGGCGTCGCAGAACATCCGCACGAAGTTGAGCACGTACACGCCGAGGTCCAGCAGGGCCCCGCCGCACAGGTCGGGCCGGAAGATCCGCTCCTTCGTGCCCATGCTGTACCCTAGCGTCGCCGTCACCAGCCGCGGCGTGCCGATGCGCCCTGCCCGGATGATGTCCCGCACCATCTGCAGGGCAGGCTGGTACCGCGTCCAGATGGCCTCGGCGAGGAACACCTTCTTGCGGCGGGCCAGATCGACAATCACCTGCGCCTGCGCCTTGTTCGCCATGAAAGCCTTCTCCACGAGGCACGGCTTCCCTTTCCCGAGGGCTTCCTTCGTGATGTCGAAATGGTGCGAATGCGGCGTGGCCACATAGAGGAGGTCCACTTCCGGATTATCAATTACTTCCGTGTACGACCCATAGGCATGCTCGATGCCCCACTGACCGGCAAAAGCCTTCGCTTTCTCCAGCGACCTTGATCCGATCGCATACGGACGGAATCCGTCGAGCCCGTTCAGTGTCTCCGCCGCCTTCGCGGCGATCCAACCGGCCCCGACGATCCCTACCTTGAAATCACTCTTTCCCATATTTGTCTTGCTTGCGTTTCTCCAGGAAGCGGTCCAGACAGGCCGATACCAGGCCATACAGCACGCCGGCAACGAGATAAGACACCCAACTCATCCCCCAGTGGAAAATCCAGTCGCCCACGAGCATGAACAGCACGAACACGGTCCCATGGACGACGGCTGAAACGGCGAATTCCTTGTTCATATCCTGTAAATTGTTATAATTCAAGTAGTCAGCATCACAAAGATACGTTTTCCCACCCACATTTGCAACCCCTGAAAAAGTTGGTTCTTGCGGGAAGGTCAGAGAAAGTGGAGTGGGAAATGGTCAAAAGGGCCACTCGTCCAGATGCCTGTGCACGGTCTCGAGCAGCCGGTCGCAATGGGGACGGGTGTTCGCAGCGATGACCATGGAGGGCTTGAAGAGGGAGGGATAGGCGCCGTTGAAATCGCAGATGGTTCCGCCGGCTTCCGTGAGGATGAGGCTCGCGGCGGCGTAGTCCCAGGGCAGCAGGTGCATTTCGAAGTACAGTTCCGCGAAGCCGGCTGCCATCAGACACAGTTCGATGGCGGCCGAGCCGGTGCGGCGGATGTCGCTGCAGTCCCGGTAGATGTCGCGGATGATGTCGCTGCAGACAGGGGCCCACTCCTTGTGGTAGGCGGCCAGGGCAGTGAAGAGGAATCCCCGTTCATAGGTCCGGGCCGATACATGGATGGGCTTTCCGTTGCAGTATGCGCCACGGCCCTTTTCCGCCGTGTACACCTCATCCCGCCAGGGGCTGTAAACGACGCCCATCGACAGTTCGCCACCGCGCACGAGCGCCACGCTGATGCAGCAGTTCTCGTTGCCGCGGGCGTAGTTGGCCGTCCCGTCGATCGGGTCGATGATCCACACGTCGTCATGGGCCGTATCGGCAAAATCCTCCTCCTCGCACAGGAATCCGCTCCCTGGAAGCAGCGCAGCAAGCCGCCCGGCGAGGAAATGCTGGACCGCAAGGTCGGACGTCGTGACCAGATTCTCCCGCGCCCCCTTGTCGTGGACCTCGAACCCGCCGGTCCGGTCCATCAGCGTCCCGGCTTCCCGGACGATGTCGATGATTTGCTGCAAGCCGATTTCCATTAGTCCTTGTATTTGATGGTTGCAACATCTGTATCATAAAGGAAATCTCGAATAGTCTGTCCGGTCTTGAGCCAGATCTCTGTCAGTGTTGGATTGGAATTGCAATACAACAATTCCAGAGCCGTGTTATGGCTCACGTCCAGACTCTTCAGTTGATTGGAAGAGCACCACAACTCTTTCAGCGCCGTGTTATGGCTCACGTCTAGACTCTTCAGTTGATTGGAAGAGCACTTCAATACTGTCAGCGCCGTGTTCTGGCTCACATCAAGGCTCGTCAGTTGATTGGGAGAGTTACTAAATGATTTGGAAGAGCAATCCAAATACGTCAGATTTATGAAACTCTCGATTCCTTTCAGGGATGAAATGCCTTTATTGCGGACATCGATGCGGGTAACCACCTTCGCCTCGGCGTAAGATACTTCTCCATCGCCGTCTGAATCGAAGTTCTCCACGCAATAAGCCTTGAAGTTCTCATTCTCAAATTGGACAAATACACTATCATGATCCGACACAACCTCTACCGGGGATATCCTGGACAGATTGTTCCGTTGGATAGTTACGGTCTTTCCCGTGGTTTTTTCAAACACTCCGCCATTACCAGAGACCGTGATTGTAAAACCTTTGCTGAACGTCACCGGAGGGACAACGAACCAAAACTGCGTGCTCTCTTCAGCGGTAGCACCCAGTTGTACCGGAGTGGCACATGTAAGCGTGATTTCCGAAGTCGCATCATTGGCCATCTTCGTGGTTGGAACACCCTCCAGCGGCATAGTCACGGTCGCTTTTCCTGCCAGTTTCTCTCCATTATTGCCTCTCAAGGTAATTGAAGAGACGGATACGCCATCTCCATATAATTTTACCACTAAATACCCGCATACATTCTTGTATTGAAGGAAATTATTGGAAGTGACAGAAACCATTGTATTGGCACCAAGGCCGAAGGTGTTCCCGGCATAGTGCTGTCCGGCAGGAAGAGTGATGGTTATGGTTTCTGACATTGAAATCTTCGTAGATTCCTGGTATGGATATACTGAAACGATATGGGAAATCGCATTACCCGTCGTATTCCCAGATCCTGCCACCTTGTCAAACTCACCAGCATTATCACCCGTTTCACCAGTAAACCTATACTGCTGGTTACGGGTATTCTTCTCAAAAATGGATACTCGATCGTCGCCGGTCCAGCGGAGAAGGAGATCCTCGTTGGCATAAACTCTTGTATCAATGCCTGAAGGTCGTTCAAAGGAAGCATAGAATACGACATCGTCCTGCATTGGAGTCTGGAAGTCTATCTCCTTGGTAGAGCATGAGGCTACCAACCCGGCTACAAATCCAAGATATAAAGCAAACCTTTTCATATCGCGTCAGTGTGTTTACCAGTCAATATCAGGATCATCCCCGCCACCGATGGGCTCGAGGTTGGACTGGAGGAAGGATATCTCCAGGTTGGTATCGATGAATCTCAAGGAAGGAATCTGATAGTCTTTCCTTGACTCGTTTGGCGTATTGTCCTTCATATGCGGAAAGTTTTAATCTGCAAAAATAAGAAAAAGAATGGAAAATGATGCACATTCAAGAATCTGTCTACCATTTACTTGCCGCAGTCATGCTTCCACACCCCCATGCAAAAAGAAAAGCACCTACGTTTCCGTAAGTGCCTGCTAAGAAAGTGTCGGGGTGATGTCTGTTGGCACATATACCAAACAAGACAACCCGTTACCAAATTTCGAGGACAAATCTTCTAAAACATTTGATTACTCACAAGTTTTCATTACTTTTGGGAACAATTGGGAAAGTTCGGTTATAGATGTGATACCGAATGTTCCCACCGACACAGAGCAAAAGACCGAACAATGGTAAGTGAGTATCATAGGATTAAGTCCCCGCTGAAACTGGTTTATTACCGGGGGAACATCATGGCATCATATAGTTATGAAGGCAAAACGTTCCGCTACTCCCTGTTCAAGGTTGAGGAGCATTTGTTCTCCAAGAGAATGATTGCCTTAAAGGAAAGCCCTCTGTACGATTGTGATACGGTCGTTCATGACATTGAGAAAAAGGTCGAAGCCATTGACGCAGCCCTCAAAGAGATTGAGAAGAAGCGAGAACCCGGGGAAACGATTACCAAGAGTGCTGTTGATGCCTTCATGCAGTTCAGCAACGAGCAGGCAAAGAAAAAAGTAGCCGTTTCAAAGGGGTTGATTGACGATTTTACCATTTGGCTGGAGGATTTCAAAAAGCAGAAGTACGATGAGGAAGTCCGCAAGGGGCTCGTCCCGAGAAAGGTGCACCCCACGACCAAGGACTACACCTCCACGCTAAACCTATTACGTGATTTTGAGTACGATAACTACTCCAAGCCCATCCAGGTCGCCGATGTTGATGATGCGTTCATCACGGACCTGATACAGTATTGCTACGAGCCCCGGGTCAGCGACGAGGAACACGAATACCTGACCGAAGGCGATATGATAAACAAAACCATCCAGAAAAGGTTGGATTGCCTGTTTACGTTCATGACCCGTTTCTACAAGCAGGTCCCGAACGAAGTGAAAAAGCCGAAATTGGAGCAAGGAGAGAGAGTCATCATACGACTAGACCGGGAGGAGTTGAGGCAACTGGAAGAAGCCGACATCAAAGAACCGGACTACATCAAGTGCCGAGAATACATGCTTTTCCTCGCATTTACCGGGCTACGCTTTGGAGATTTCATTAAGATTGACCGCAGTTTCTATTCCCAGGAGACCAACGAACTGGTACTGACGACCCAGAAGACCAACAGCAACTGCCGTATCTTCCTGTTTGACAAGGCAAAGGAGATAGGTTTGAAGTATGATTTCCTGTTCCGGGATTACACCAACCAAGGGCTAAACCGTTCGATGAAGGCGATGTTGAAGAAGTACGACTTATACGGAGAGCCGTTTTCGAAGTCCTATATGAAGCAAGGGCGGCAGGTCGAGGAAAAACCGAAGCGAGAGTTCATCTCGTGCCATGCGTGCCGTAGGTCGTTCATCTCGATTATGGCTGAGTGCGGACTGGATGTTTATGACATTATGTCAATGACCGGGCATCACCGGGTGGAGACATTGAAGTACTACCTCGACATCTTCGGGAAGTCGAGGCGAGAGAAGTATATCAAAGTAAATGAGATGCTAAAATGAAAGGAGACGGAATGAACTACTGGACAAGGATACTGAAAGACCTTGAACAACACCCCGAGCCGATGGACCTACCCACCGAGGAGAGATGGGCAGAGGATGAATTACGAGAAATAGACGGCAGAAATGCCATCGTCGCCTACCTGGACAACATCCCTGATGATGAGAGGAACGGAAGAGTGGATAACATCATCGGGCACTTGAAGTTCCTGATACAAAGAGTTGAAGAAGCGGAAAGGAAGCGATTACTGGAACTGATGGACAAGTACCAGCGTATGATAACGGAGGGAGTCCAAGTACTGCCCCCGGAGAAGAAGCAGTTTTTCTCCGCTGATGAAGCCATCAAGATTGCCGGAAAGAGCAAGAACACCATATACTCCCATCTGTCATCTGGGAAACTGAAAGCCGACAAAGATGCCACAGGAGCGTGGGTCATCAGCCGGGAGGCACTGGAGGAATATACGAAGCGAACGGACTTCTAAAGGAGATGTCGCAAGGCATCTCTTTTTACATTTCCAGCATATCGTATGTTTCAAGTAGTTCCTCCTTGCGTAGCCCGAGATAGATACGAGTGATTTTCACGGACGAGTGCTGGAAGATGTCGGAGAGTTTGATAAGGGCGGTCTCGGCATTGGGTCCAGCCATTTCTACGACCCTGCGACCGAACGTCTTGCGAAGCGAGTGCGTGCTGAAATGGGCGATTTTAAGCCCGTAGCGGCATTTCAGTTCCTTGAAGATGACATTGACCCGCTGGACGGAGTAAATGGTCCTCTTACGGGAAATGAACGCCTTCCTCGTGGGGTCCGTGAGATGAAGTGCCTTGAAGCATTTGTGAGCGTGGTCCTGAAGGTCCTGGTTGATGCGGATTGTGCGGCGTTTCCGGGTTTTCTGTTCAATGATTTCCAGTTCCCCGGAGAAAAGGTCGCAGTATCGTAGTGAGAGGATGTCGCTGATGCGAAGTCCTGTCAGACATCCCGCAGCGATGAGGAGCGAGATAGTGTAGTTCTGGTCCCGATACAGGCGGCGGACAAGGGACATTGCCTCATCCCAGTTCAGTGCATCAGCGGTCGTATTGGATAGCGGAAGGCTCATAAGATATTCATTTTTAATGGTTTCCGGCTGGATTTGAACATCGCCCCGGGGCTATTATGCCTAAATCGTTGATATTCAGCGTTTTCTATATTCAGGTGTCTTGGAAGTGAAGATAGGGGGACGGGGTTTGGTCCATCCCCCTGACCTGGTTAGCATACTTTGACGATGGACTCCCACCTGAACGAACGCCACTCTCCGCTCTCCACGCAGAAAAACGGGGTGGTCTTGACGCTCTCCCGGGAGATGCCTCTGCCGTTGATGTGTTTGGCGGCGAGGGAGGGCATCGTGGTCCCGAAGGCGTGGCGAAGGGTCCCGTCCTTCTTGACGAAGTAGAACTCCACGACGGAGGTCTTCATCCGCTCCTTGAGGTCGTGGACCATCTGCATCTTCGCACCTGCCATAACGAAGTCGATGGCGTTGGTAGCGTTGGTACGGGCGGCGATAACGGAAAGCCGCTGGGCATCCTTGCTGGTGATTGCGATTGCGTTTATCTGGCTCATAGCGTGTTGATTTTGGGTAAGAATGATAACTACCTGATATTGTTAGTCCCCATAGTAGCGACCTGCGACCCCGTAATAGTCAGCGGGGATTTCACAACGGATGCTGATGGGGCGGGGATTACGGATTTTCTCGTCGATGGCATCCAGGTGAGCGTTTGCCTCCACCACGGACTTGAAGTAGTAGCCGCTGAAATGGTAGCCGGGTTTGTCGAAGTTGTTGATGTAAAGGGCTGCACCGTAGTTGTCAGCGACGATTTCCCATTTGGTTCCGTTGATGGTCGTGCGGTTGTATGTCATCTCGTTGGTCATCGTTGTTTTCTTTATCCACTACAAAGATATGACATTTATTCAATATATGCAAATTATTTGTGACTTTTTTTGAATAATTGTCATCTTTTCGTACATTTGTCCCCAAAGACAAGGACTATGGCACAAGAAAGACAGGTAATCCACCTACAACTGGGTGAGGAACACTACTATTTCGGCTCCGTGGCTGCGTTGTGCGACCACTACGGCAAGGATAAGATTGGGATTACCTATGGCTCGCTACGGAACTATGGGTTAGCCCCCGGGAAGCCGTACAGGAATGACAAGTACGGTGTAGTCATCCGGGTCGGGGTCCTCATCGCCAAAGAAGGAAACCGGGGACGCAAGACCATGCAAGGCGTTGGAAATGAATGATTTACGAACAACGGTTCATGATGGGGGTCTCGGGGGTGATGCAAGACCTCAACGACATACACGACAAGCGTTATAACACACTGATTACCAATGTGTTATAACATGTAAAGGTGTGTCGAAAAACCAAATGGGATTTATGGCACCAAAGCATTGGAAACGACTGAATATCAAACTTTTGCGTTTTCGCCGTCTTCATCAGTCATAGTCAAGGAAGCCCAGTACCACCAGGGTATCGAACTCTTACTTGAAGAACCTCAACATCGCAGAGAATAACCCTTTTTCGAATGGTAAATGCGTGATTACGAGAGGAATACTTGTCACCTCGAAAAAAAGTGTTATCTTTGATGCAAGAAATAGCAATCTCTGTCGTTTAGATTATACAATCTTTCCTCGTCATATGAAAAGAGTCCTTCTTCTTGCCGCCTTGGCAGCCATGGTGATGGCGTGTGAAAAATATACCAGTGACAAGCCCGAATCGAGCGGGGTTTACCTGGATGGAAAATGTATTGTCTCCATCGGTTCTACGTTTATGGGAGGAGCAGTTTCAAATCCCACTAAAGGCAGTTCGCATCGTTGTCATATGTACGAGAAGTACTTCGAACATGGTCCAGACTGGTTCCAGGTTGCTTCCGTTGTGGGCATTACTGGCTTTCGATATACTGGCGTTACGTATTCGGAGCCGGGACAATTCATAGATTTCATCGGTATCAGCGAATCAGTTTTGGACCTTGATACCCCATTGCTTATTCCTCTTGAACAAGGAGAGTATAAAGGAGGATGTGACTTGGTTTCTTCCGTGAGGATAACTAATTATGACTCTGGCACAGTGAAAGACCAGATTCCCGGAGATAAGAATGATGACGGAAAGATTGACATAGTGATTTCCTTGAAAGACGGTCGCACGCTTCGTATCCATTACCGGGGAAAGATACCCTACGACGGATACTTTTAGTCGACTTTAACACAAAATGATAAGATGGAACGCTTCTCCTACCCCGGGGGAGCGTTTTGAATCTTAAACTGTCACGTTTGGGATTGTCACGTTTTTTCATTCCTTTCTGGCTTAAAATCAATTATTTGAGTTAAGAAAGTATGCAGTGGCAGGGTATGTTGTTATATTCCCTGACACCGCATCTTGAAGATGTCTTCCCACTGCTGAACCGTGCGACCCTTACGGAACCTCAATACGGACTGGAGGGCATAGATGTAGATTTCATCCAACGCTTTGTGCCACTCGAGAAGGTCACGGCTGTATGGGTATCCTGTGTTTTCGGCGGCACGTTTGATTTGCTCGCAGTTCATACGCAGTTCCAGCCGATAGAGCCGTTTCCTTCCACCATAGAAGTCACTGATGTACTTCTTCCCGGAAGCATTTCTAATCTCCTCCGCCTTGTCATAGCAGTCGAGCGTGATGCCCCGGTGCTTATTCTTTGCCGCCTTCGCCTGCTTGATGGTAAGCCCCTTCACTCCGTCTCTTGCCAATGACATTCCGCAAATCCGAAACACGGTCGTCAGTGTTTCGTCCCGTTTCTTAACCTCTCTACCGTTGATGACGACCGCCAGGTCTTCACGACGCATCAAAGCCCGTATCCGGGAAGCGACATTGTAGTCAAAATCTCGAGCCAAGTCCAGCGAGGTAATCCCGTGGAACTCAAAATCGAACTGGTGCATGATTTCGTCGATGATGTCCATATAAGAACGGTCATACAGGCAGGAGTTTTCCACCTTCAGCCATACATAGAGTTCATTACCTTGACTGGCATAGCGGTCAAAATAAAGGTTACCGAGTTGTTGGTAGTCGTTCGTGTAAAGTGTAAAGAAATGACGATGGAACGGTCCTTCTGCACGGAACATGCGGAAGTTTAGGAAACTGGCACTTTGATGGGTGTACCGTAGTTCCTCAAGACGGTCCGGAGAAGCCAAAAAGCAGACCACAAGATTGTCGATGATTGTAGTTTCGAGATTACATACTTCCATCTGTGTTTAAGGGTTCGACATCTTTATTCTCGCTGCTCCGGTCTCTCCACTCCACACCGGACCAATACTTCAACATCCCCTGACGGATGTGTTCTTTATGAGTGCTGGACTTCGCCTTGCCTTTCGTGGAGGCACTGATTTTCTGTTTAACCTCATTTGGGAGGTTTCTGAATTGTCTTTTGTATTCCATAATTGATATTGATTTACTTATAAATAGCAGGATTGGAAAGAATAGTAAAGGGAAAACTGACGATTCACCGGGAAATATGCTCAATTTCGTTCGTCGGACAGTTGTAAACCCTACTACCCTTACCAAAAAGGACCCAAGATAGAACGAGGCAAGATACTTCCAAAGTGTTGATTGCTGGGAGGTAGGGAGGACCAATGACCATCGACTCCCAATTTGTATCACTTTGTACCAACAGTGTGAATGTTGGAGAATTGACAGAGCAAAATACAGAGCAAAAAGAAAGGAACTTGCTTATAATTAGCAGGTTCCTCATTGTGTTATGTCGGGGTGATGTGACTCGAACACACGACCCTCTGGTCCCAAACCAGATGCGCTAGCCAACTGCGCCACACCCCGGGCGGTCTTCCCGCCGGCGCCGGAGCGGGGCGGAAGACGGGGACAAAGTTACGGAAAAATCGGGATTGGGCAAACGGAAGACTTCAAATTGTAGGAAACACAAAATAATAAACACTGATTATCAATAACTTACAAAAAATATTAAAAAATGTTTTTGTTTGTTTGAATTAATTTCCTACATTTGTGGTAGTACTAAGACCCATAACCATGGACAACGGACTCGCAAAAATACACCTCTCGGTCGACTGCACGGTTCTCGGCTTCAACGGGACAAGGCTGGAGGTGCTCCTGATCCGCCGTACGGGTATTGAAGACGGCCATGCCTTCCACGACATGAAACTGCCCGGCAGCCTGATCCTGGACAACGAAGAACTCGACGACGCCGCCCGGCGCGTCCTCGCTGAACTCAGCGGCCTGAAGAACATCCCCCTGGTGCAATTCCATGCGTTCGGTTCCATCAACCGGACCAAGGACCCCAAGGATGTCCACTGGCTCGAACATGCCCAACAGGCGCATGTCCGCCGCATCGTCACGGTGGCCTACATGGCCCTCGTGAAGATCGGCCGGGGCGTGAGCCGCGACCTCGAGAACACCGAGGCCCTCTGGGTGCCCATCGACGCCATCCCGCCCCTCGCCTTCGACCACAACGACATCATCGCCCACGCCCTGGACCACCTGCGGGCGCTCGCCTCGATGGACCCGTCCATCCTGTACGACCTCCTGCCCCGGAAGTTCACGGTCACCCAGTTGCGGAACCTCTACGAGGTGGTCTTCGGCAAGCGCCTGGATCCGGCCAACTTCTACAAGAAGATGACCCAGATGCCGTACCTCGTGGCCCTGGATGAGCACGAGAAGGGCGTGTCCCACCGCGCAGCCCGCTTCTACCGTTTCGACAAGAACATTTTCAATAAATCCAGACTTTAAACATGTACCTTCTCGGTTACGACGTCGGAAGTTCTTCCGTCAAGGCCAGTCTCGTCAGCGTCGAGACCGGCAAATGCGTCGCCACGGCCTTCTATCCGAAGAGCGAGGCGCCCATCATGTCCAAACAGCCCGGCTTCGCCGAACAGGAGCCGGCCATGTGGTGGGCGAACCTGAAACTCGCCACCGCCGACATCCTGGAGCAGGTGAAAGGCATCGCCACCCTCCAGAGCAAGGCTTTCATGCCCGCCGACATCAAGGCCATCGGCATCTCCTACCAGATGCACGGCCTCGTTTGCGTGGACAAGGACCACCATGTGCTCCGCCCGTCCATCATCTGGTGTGACTCCCGCGCCGTGCCGTACGGCAACAAGGCCTTCGAGGCCCTGGGCGCCGACTGGTGCCTGGAGCACCTGCTGAACAACCCCGGCAACTTCACCGCCGCGAAACTCGCCTGGGTGAAGGAGAACGAGCCCCAACTGTACGAACGCATCAACAAGATCATGCTCCCGGGCGACTATATCGCCATGCGCCTGACCGGCACGGTGTGCACCACCGTCAGCGGCCTGTCCGAGGGCATCTTCTGGGATTTCCGCGAGAACAAGGTGTCCGACCGCCTGCTGGAGCAGTTCGGCTTCGACGGGAACATCATCCCGCAGATCCGTCCCACCTTCGGCCAGCAGGGCACCCTGACCAAGGAAGCGGCCGAAATCCTGGGCCTCGCGCCCGGCATCCCGGTCACCTACCGCGCCGGCGACCAGCCCAACAACGCCCTGTCCCTGAATGTGTTCAACCCCGGTGAAATCGCCTCCACCGCCGGCACCTCCGGCGTCGTGTACGGCGTGAACGGCACTGTGAACTTCGACCCGCTCAGCCGCGTGAACACCTTCGCGCACGTGAACCATACCGCGGAGCAGACCCGCCTCGGCGTCCTCCTCTGCATCAACGGCACCGGCATCCTGAACTCCTGGATCCGCCGCAACATCGCCCCGGAGGGCATCTCCTACGCCGACATGAACGATGTCGCCGCCTCCGTCCCCATCGGCTCGGACGGCGTGTCCATCCTTCCCTTCGGCAACGGCGCCGAACGCATGCTCGGAAACAAGGACACGGGCTGCAGCATCCACGGGGTCAATTTCAACCGCCACGGCAAGGCGCACCTGATGCGCGCCGCCCAGGAAGGCATCGTCTTCTCCTTCCAGTACGGCATCGAGATCATGGAGCAGATGGGCATCCCCGTGAAGATGATCCACGCCGGCAAGGCCAACATGTTCCTCTCCCCTATTTTCCGCAACACCCTCGCGGGCGTGTCCGGAGCCACCATCGAACTGTTCGATACGGACGGTTCCGTGGGCGCGGCCAAGGGAGCGGGCATCGGCGCGGGCATCTACCGCGACAACAACGAAGCCTTCGCCACCCTGGAGAAACTGGCCGTCATCACGCCTTCGGACGAAGACCGGTACAAGGAAGCCTACGAAAGATGGAAATCAAACTTATAAACACCTAAAAACACAAAACATTATGGCAAAAGAGTATTTCCCGACAATCGGGAAGATCCCCTTCGAGGGCGTCGAGAGCAAGAACCCCCTTGCTTTCCATTATTATGAGGCAGACCGTCTGGTCATGGGCAAGCCCATGAAGGACTGGCTCAAGTTCGCGATGGCCTGGTGGCACACCCTGGGCCAGGCTTCCGCGGATCCGTTCGGCGGCCAGACCCGCTCCTACGAGTGGGACAAGGGCGAGTGCCCCTACTGCCGCGCCCGCGCCAAGGCTGACGCCGGTTTCGAGATCATGCAGAAACTGGGCATCGGCTACTACTGCTTCCATGACATCGACCTGGTCGAGGACACCGAGGACATCGCCGAGTACGAGGCCCGCATGAAGGACATCACCGATTACCTCGTGGAGAAGCAGAACGAGACCGGCATCAAGAACCTCTGGGGCACGGCCAACGTGTTCGGCAACAAGCGTTACATGAACGGCGCCGCCACGAACCCGCAGTTCGACATCGTCGCCCGCGCCGCCCTCCAGATCAAGAACGCGATCGACGCCACCATCAAACTCGGCGGTACCGGTTACGTGTTCTGGGGTGGCCGCGAAGGCTACTACACCCTGCTGAACACCCAGATGCAGCGCGAGAAGGACCACCTCGCCAAGATGCTCACCGCCGCCCGCGACTATGCCCGCGCCAACGGCTTCAAGGGCACCTTCCTCATCGAGCCGAAGCCGATGGAGCCCACCAAGCACCAGTATGACGTGGATACGGAGACCGTGATCGGCTTCCTGCGCGCCAACGGTCTGGACAAGGACTTCAAGGTGAACATCGAAGTGAACCACGCCACCCTCGCCGGCCACACCTTCGAGCATGAACTCACCGTGGCCGTCGATAACGGCTTCCTGGGTTCCATCGACGCCAACCGCGGCGACGCCCAGAACGGCTGGGACACCGACCAGTTCCCGGTGGATCCGTACGACCTCACCCAGGCCATGATCCAGATCATCCGCAACGGCGGTTTCAAGGACGGCGGCACCAACTTCGACGCGAAACTCCGCCGCTCCTCCACCGACCCGGAGGACATCTTCATCGCCCACATCAGCGCGATGGACGCCATGGCCCACGCCCTGCTTAACGCTGCCGCCGTCATCGAGGAGAGCCCGCTCTGCGAGATGGTCGCGAAGCGCTACGCTTCCTTCGACAGCGGTCTCGGCAAGAAGTTCGAGGAAGGCAACGCCACCCTCGAGGAACTCTACGAGTACGCCAAGGCGAACGGCGAGGTCAAGGCCGAATCCGGCAAGCAGGAACTCTACGAGACCCTTCTGAACCTCTACGCGAAATAGACCGTTATGGCCAGTTACAGACAAACAGGTAGCCCCGGCTACCTGTTTACTATTGTTCTGGTAGCCGTCCTCGGTGGCCTGCTGTTCGGTTACGACACGGCGGTCATCTCCGGCGCGGAGCGCGGCCTGCAGGCGTTCTTCATGGGTGCGACCGATTTCACCTACACGAATGCCCTGCACGGCTTCACCTCCTCCAGCGCCCTGATCGGCTGCATCATCGGCTCCGCCCTTTCCGGCCTCTTTGCCGGCAAGTTCGGCCGCAAGAAGAGCCTCTTCATCGCTGGCGTGTGCTTCTTCCTGTCCGCAGCGGGCTCCTACTATCCGGAGTTCCTGTTCTTCGAGAAGGGCGTCGCCACCAAGAGCCTCCTCGTGGCTTTCAACCTGTACCGTGTGCTCGGCGGCATCGGCGTGGGCATGGCCTCCGCCATCTGCCCGATGTACATCGCCGAAGTGGCCCCGGCCGAAAAGCGCGGCGCGCTCGTCTCCTGGAACCAGTTCGCGATTATCTT
>JAFXMA010000150.1 GCA_017530725.1 Bacteroidales bacterium | reverse complement strand
CCTCTTACCATTCCGAACAGAGAAGTTAAGCTCACCATCGCCGATGGTACTGACCCACCAGTTGGGAGAGTAGGTAGCCGCCGTTTTTGAGATCCCCGATTGTCATACGACAGTCGGGGATCTTTCGTTTTTATACCGCTTGTTACTGGATGGGCGGAATGATTGTTGCAGGTGTGTGAGAGCATGGCGAGGATCGGGAGAAATATCGGACTGGTGTGGATGTATGGGAAGTGGATCATCCTGGCCGGGGGGCTGTTCAATGTCTTTTGTGCGGCTTTCCTGGTGGGTGCCTTTTCGTATTCCGGGTTGGTTTATGCCTTGATGCTGAAACTGGCATTCACGGCCGTCGTACTGTACCTGCACCGGCGGTTCGAGGACAGGGACGCCGTGTTTTTCTATATCAATCTGGGCTTGAGCCGGATGCGGTTGATGGCGGCGACGCTGTCTATGGATTTCGGCCTGCTCCTCCTTCTGGAAATCCTGGTTGCCCTATGCCGATGACACACGAACTGATCGTGGACAGCGTCGTGGTCCGTTTCGGGGAAAAGACGGTCGTGAGCGGTGGATACATCACTTCGCGCACGGGGGTGGTGACGGGCCTGCTTGGCCGTAACGGAGCCGGGAAGTCCTGCATGTTCCGTGCGCTGATGGGCGGTCTGAAGGTCGATTATGTCAGTGTCCATGTGGACGGGAAGCCGGTTGACATCAATAAGATCGGCTTGACAGTCAAGTACTTGCCGCAGGGAAGGATGATTCCGGAAGGATTGACCCTGAAGGATGCCTTCCGGTTATATCAGGTGGATTTCTGGGCCTTCGTCGTCCTTTTCCCGAAGTATTCCGGGAAGTACCACGCCCGGCTCTGGGAGATGTCCGGGGGCGAGGCCCGGCTGGCGGAACTGTATCTGGTCCTGATGGCCGATGCGCCGTTCTGCATCCTGGACGAACCGTTCTCGCAGATAGACCCTGTCCATATCGAAGCGGTCCAGCGGCTCATCCGGGAAAAGAGCCTCGAAAAGGGAATCATCGTCACGGACCATAACTATGAGGCCATATCGACCGTTGCCGACCGTCTTTACGTCCTGGCGGACGGCTATACGTCGCCGGTGGAAAACCGGGATGACCTGGTGCGGCACGGCTATTTGCTCCCCCGGTAGGCTTGGGATTTCAAGCGGAAATGCGTATTTTTGTGGAAACGAGTAACTTGCTTTCCATGAAAAAGACCGTATTGTTCCTGGGAGCGCTGATCGCATTTTCCCTGACGGCGATGGCCGACGAGGGAATGTGGCTCCCGTCCCTGATTTCCCAACGTATCGGCGACATGCAGGCCAAAGGCTTCCGTCTCACCGCCGAGGATGTGTACAGCGTGAACCAGGCGTCGCTCAAGGACGCCGTCGTCCTGTTCGGCGGCGGCTGCACGGGCGAAATCGTCTCCGACGAGGGCCTGCTCCTGACGAACCATCACTGCGGATACAGTTACATCCAGCGCCACAGCAGCGTGGAGCACGACTATCTGAAGGATGGTTTCTGGGCCATGAACCGGAATGAGGAACTGCCCAACAGGGGACTGTCGGTGAGTTTCCTCGAGCACATGGACGATGTCACCGACCTGGTCCTGAAGGGCTACGTGCAGGGAATGAACGAGGCACAGCGGGATTCCGTGGTCCGCGCCAATTCGAGGAAACTCATCGAGCAGAATGCCGATGCCTCCAAGGGCCTGACGGCCAATGTGGAAGCCCTGTTCTACGGCAACCAGTACTTCCTGTTCGTGTTCAAGGTGTTCCGCGATGTCCGCCTGGTGGGCGCCCCGCCGTCCTCCATCGGCAAGTTCGGCGGCGATACCGACAACTGGATGTGGCCGCGTCACACCGGCGATTTCTCCATCTTCCGCGTCTATGCCGACAAGGACAACAATCCGGCCGCGTATTCTCCGGACAACGTCCCGTACCGCCCGAAGAAGTTCTTCAAGGTAAGCCGCGCCGGTGTCAATGAGGGCGATTTCACCTTCGTGTACGGCTGCCCGGGCAGCACCCAGGAGTATGTGATGTCCGAACAGGTCAAGTACGTGTCCGAGGTCTCCGACCCGCAGAAGATCGACCTCCGTACCCAGCGCCTGGACATCCAGAAGAAGTACATGAGCCAGTCCCAGGCCGTCCGGATCCAGTATTCCTCCAAGAACGCTTCCGTCTCCAATGCCTGGAAGAAGTGGCAGGGCGAGGAAAAGGGCATCAAGAAGAATCGCACCGTAGCCGCGAAACAGGCCTACGAGAAGCGTTTCCGCGCCTGGGCCAAGGGGACCCGCTACGAGGGCATCGTGGACCAGTTGGGCGGCATCTATGCCCGCCGCAACCCCACTTACCTTGCCTATGAGTACTACAACGAGACCGTCCGCACCATCGAAATCCTCAATTTCGCTTCCGGCATCCAGACGCGCCTGCGTTCCGGATCCAGCCGCGACGACCTAATCGAGAGTTTCTTCAAGGACTATTACCAGCCCATCGACGAGGAATGCTTCGTGGCGATGCTCACCTCCTTCGACAAGAATGTCCCGGAGAACTTCAAGCCCGCCTATTTCAAGGAGAAACTCGAGGCTTACGGCAGCGTGAAGGCCTGGAAGGACGACCTGTACGGCAAGACCCTCTTCACCGACCGCTCGAAAGTGGCTGCGCTCACCGCCGATGACATGGAAAAGGTCCTCGCGGATCCGGCCATCGAACTCTATTCCGCCTTCGCCCAATGGTATAACGAGGACCTCGCGCCCGACATCCGGGAAACCACCGAGGCCATCCGCGTGGCGAACCGCACCTATATGCAGGGCCAGATGGAATTCGAGAAGGACAAGACCTTCTATCCCGACGCGAACCTCACCCTCCGGGTCGCCTACGGCCAGGTCGCGGGCTACGCGCCTTATGACGCCGCCTACTACTATCCCGTTTCCACGCTGAAAGGCATCATCGAGAAGGACAATCCCGACATCTTCGACTACAACATCCCGCAGGTCCTCCGCGACATCTATGCCGAAGGCGGCCACGAGGACCAGCCCGTCTGCTTCCTCGCGACGAACCACACCACGGGCGGCAACTCCGGCAGCCCGGTCCTGAATGCCGACGGCAACCTGATCGGCATCAACTTCGACCGCGTGTGGGAAGGGACGATGTCGGACCTCGACTATGACCCGGAGATCTGCCGGAACATCTCCCTGGACATCCGTTACCTCCTCTTCGTCGTGGACAAGGTCGGACACGCGTCCTACCTGTTCGACGAGATGGTTTTCGCCGACTAAAAAAGCACTGTGACTATGAAATACTTGAAATGCTTTGGACTGGCCCTGCTGGCCCTTGCACTGGCCATACCTGCGACGGCGGGCCGGAGAGCCATCATCCCGGTGGAGACGGAGCATACCGCCCTCATCCTGGCCGTGCGGAACAACAGAGTCCTGGAAACCCTCCATTTCGGGGCACGGATAGCCGACCCGAAGGCCTTCGAAGGCTTCGTGACCGGCTTGTCGGAGGATAACGGGAGCGGGCCCATGGCCTATCCCACCACCGGTGGCCGCTACATCGGCGAGCCCGCCCTCCATGTGAAGTATCCCGACGGCTATCACAACACTGAACTGGTGTACGACAGCCATCAGGTCCAAGTGAACGGGAACATCGTCACGACCAAGATCCTGCTGAAGGATCCGGTCACGCGCCTGCAGGTCGGATTGATCTACGATGCTTACCAGAAAGAGGATGTCATCTGCGCCCACGCTGAAATCCGGAATGTCGGCGCCGGGCCCGTTCAACTGCTCAATTATGCCTCCGGCTCCTTGTACCTGGAGGCGGACCGGTATTACCTGACGCATTTCCACGGTGGCTGGGCCGACGAGATGCAGATGGACGGGGAACTCCTCACCCACGACACGAAGGTGATCGAATCCCGCCGCGGCACCCAGGTCACCCAGTGCAACAATCCCTCCTTCCTGGTGAGCCTGAATGCGGACCGCCTGCAGGAGAATGTGGGCGAAGTCGTCGCCGGCGCCCTGGCCTGGAGCGGCAACTTCCGCCTCTCCTTCGAGATGGACGAGTCCAACCGGCTGAACGTCCTGGCGGGGATCAATTCCTTTGCATCGACCTATGAACTGGATCACGGCCAGATCTTCGCGACGCCGGAGTTCATCTACACGTACTCCGACAGGGGAGCGGGCCAGGCTTCCCGGAACCTGCACGCCTGGGCGCGGAACTACGGGGTTTACGGCGGCGGTCAGGTCAATCCCACCCTCCTGAACAGTTGGGAAGGGGCCTATTTCAACTTCACCACCGAGACGCTGCTCCGGATGATCGACGATGCGGCCGGGATGGGCCTCGAGATGTTCGTCCTGGACGACGGCTGGTTCGCGAAAGACTACCCCCGGAACGGGGACGACGCCGGTCTCGGCGACTGGGAGGTGAACACCGCCAAACTGCCGGAAGGCATCGATTATGTCGCGTCCTATGCCCATGGGAAAGGCCTCAAGTTCGGCATCTGGATCGAGCCGGAGATGGTCAATCCGCAGAGTAACCTCGCGCACACGCATCCCGAATGGGTGGTCCAGAGTCCCGGCCGCGAAACCTACCAGAGCCGCAACCAGTGGGTGCTGGACCTGAGCAATCCGGCGGTCCAGGACTTCGTGTTCGGCATCTTCGACAATACGATGAAACTGTCCGGGAACATCGACTACATCAAGTGGGACTGCAACCGCGTCGTCTCCAATTTCGGCAGCACGTATCTGGGCTCGGAGCAGGACCGTTTCTTCGTGGAATATACGCAGGGCATCTACAACGTGATGCGCCGCCTGCGGGAGAAGTATCCCGATACCATCGTCCAGTGCTGCTCCTCCGGCGGCGGACGGGTGGATTACGGCGCCCTGAAGTATTTCAACGAGATCTGGACCAGCGACAATACCGACGCGTTCACGCGCGCCTACATCCAGTACGCGACGAACCTCATCTATCCCGCCTGCGTGATGGCCTCGCACGTGTCGGCCGTCCCGAACCACCAGACCGGCAACGTCACGCCGCTCAAGTTCCGTTTCGACATGGCCTGTTCCGGCCGGCTGGGGATGGAACTCCAGCCCAGGAACCTGACGGAACGGGAGCGTGCCCTGGCGGACCGGTGCATCCGCTCCTACAAGGAGTACCGCGACCTGGTCTTTACGGGAGACGTCTATCGCCTGGCATCACCGTATGAGGGGGATTACTATGCCTTGATGTATGTATCGCAGGACAGGCGCCGCGCGGTTGTCTATACCTACTGCCTCAAGTACCAGAACCGGGCGGTGGGAGCCCATCCCTTCCGTCTGGACGGCTTGGATCCGGCCCGCCGCTACCGGGTGACGGAACTCAATGTGGACCGTTCCTGCTGGTGGGGGTCCGGATATGAGCATGCCGGCGACTTCCTGATGAACGGCGGGTTCAACCCCGTCCTCCTCAAGACCTTCGACAGTGCGGTATTCTATCTTGAGTCAGATTAGGTGTACAGGCCTCCGTTCACCGAAATGCATTCGCCCGTGACATAGGAGGCTTGTTCCGAGGCGAGGAAGGCCACCACGGCCGCCACTTCTTCCGGTCGTCCGAAACGGGCGGCCGGAATGTCTTTCTTCAGCGCGGCTTCGTCCAGGCCGCCGGTCATGTCCGTCTCGATGAAACCGGGGGCGACGGCATTGACCGTCACCTTCTTCCGGGCGACCTCCTGGGCGAGCGCCTTGGTGGCGGCGATCAGGCCGCCCTTGGCCGCCGAATAGTTCGCCTGGCCGGCGAGCCCCTTGAGGCCGGAGAGCGACGCGACGTTCACGATCCGGCCGTACTTGTGCAGCAGCATCGGCTGGATGACGGCCCGAGTGACGTGGAAGAAACTGTTCAGGTTGGTATTGATAACAGATTGCCACTCATCGGGTTCCATCCAGATCAGCAGGTTGTCCTTCCGGATGCCGGCGTTGTTCACCAGCACTTCGATCCACTCCTCGGGATGGGCCTGCTGCCAGCCTCCGACGGCTTCCCGGACAGCCTCCGGATCGCCCACGTCGAAACGGAGCAGTTCGCCCTGGCCGCCGATGGCGTCCAGGGTCTCCCGGGCCGCCGTTTCGTTGGACACGTAGTTGATGAGGACGTGGTAGCCCATCCGGGCCAGGCTGAGGCAGACCGCGCGGCCGATGCCGCGGCTTCCGCCGGTGACGAGTGCGGTTTTCATCGTTGCAGGATTTGATTCAAGGTTTCTTCCCCAAGGATTTCGCGGCAGGTGAGCAGGGCGGTTTCCGATACGCCCAGGACGCCGTGCAGGCCGCAGTTCTGTCCGGTCAGGTAAAGCCCAGGGACGGGGGTCCTTGGGTGGACATAGCAGGAAGCGTCCTTTTTGCGGATTCCGAAAGCGCTCCCCCCGGGTGTGCCGGTGTAGCGTTCCCAGGTGGCCGGCGTACTGGTCCAGTACTCCTCGACGGCCTGGGCAAGGCCCGGAACACGCGCGATCATCCTTTCCGCCAGGGCGGTCCGGTCCGGGACGTGTTTCGCGCTGAAGGCGAGCAGGTCCGCGCTCCTGGCGAAGCCCTTTTCGTCGGCATTCCCGTAGTGGAGCATCAGGTTTCCGTCGAAAGTGGTGTTCCAGGGTTGGTACCGACGCGTTTCCGGGCGTAATTTGCAATAAACGGTGAAGATGCCGGGGCCGTCTTCCAGCACCTGCAGCCGATGCAGATAGGACGGGCGGATGTGCCCCTTGTACAGGGCGAACGTCTGCCGGGGATGGATATCGGAAATGATGATGCCCCGGTAAACGCTTCCGTCTGCACACCGGACCAGGCCGGGTTCAATCTCTGTCACTTCGCATCCGGTGCGGACGGTCCCGTTGATCTGTGCGGCGAGACGCTTGACCAGCATGTCGCCCGAAGGAAGCCGCCAGGAGCCCTTCTTGAAGGGTTCCATCACGAGGGCATACTCTTCCTCCGTCACATCTCCCGCCGGAGAAGACAGGCGGAGGTTGTTTCCGAGCGGGAACGAAAGGTCGGAAAGGCGGTAGGAAACGCCGTCCATGACGATCTCATCGGTCTCTTTGACCTGTTCCCAGGGGAGGTCCATGAGTCCCAGCGGGCGGAAGATCCGCTCCAGCGGCCCTCCTTCCTCCAGGCCGGCTACGGAATGGAATCCGGTGTCGAACCGGAGTCCGCCCCGGACGAAGGTCTGGAGACAGCCGCCGGGCTGCACCGCTTTTTCCAGCACGGTGACGCGGTAACCCGCCCGGGACAGGATCGCGCCCGAGAGGAGGCCGCCGAGGCCCGACCCTATGACCAGGGCGTCAGACATTCCGAACGACGAGGGTGGAATTCGTTCCGCCGAAGCCGAAGGAATTGGACAGGAAGGTGTCGAAGGGTTTCTCGATGGTATGGGCCGGAATCCAGAGCCGGGCGGAATCCTCGTCCGGATGCTCGAAATTGATGTTTCCGGCGATGAAGCCGCCCTTCATCATGAGGAGGGAATAGACGATTTCGCTGGCGCCGGCCATCCACATCTCGTGGCCGGTCTGGCTCTTGGTGGACGTGACGGGCACGGTCCTGTCGCCGAAGACACGGGCGATGGCCTTCGCCTCGTTCGCGTCGCCCACATGCGTGGAAGTTGCATGGGCGTTGACATACCCGATTTCGCGGATGTTGATGCCGGCGCGGCGGATGGCCATCTCCAGGGAGCGGGCGGGACCGTCCACGTTGGGCGTGGAGATATGGTCGCCGTTCGAGGAGAATCCGTAACCGAGGACCTCGGCCAGGATGGGCGCACCGCGGCGGACGGCCGATTCATAACTTTCCAGGATGACGGTGGCCGCACCGCCGCCCGGCACGAGGCCGTCGCGGTCCCGGTCGAACGGACGGCTGGCCTTCTCGGGCGCATCCTCACGGGTGGAGAAGGCGGAAATGCCGTCGAACGAGCCGGTTGCGGTAGGATTGACCTCCTGGGCACCCCCGCATACGACCATTTCCTGCAGGCCGTCCTGGATGAGCAGGGCACCGAGTCCGATGGCGTGGGAGCCGCTGGCGCAGGCGCCGGATACGGTCAGGTTGATGCCCTTCAGGTGGAAGATCACCCCGAGGTTCATCGTGACGGTGGAATTCATGGACTGGAAGATGGCGCCGGATCCGCACAGCATCGTGTCCTTCTTCTCCACGATCTTGGAGAAATGCCTGTACACGGCGTCGGCCGTGCTGTCGTTGCCGTACAGGAGGCCCACCTCGTGGCTGTCCAGGTAGTCCTGGTCGATGCGCGCGTGCCGGAGGGCGTCCCGGGTCGCGCAGTAGGCGTACTGCGCCGGTTCGGACATATAGGCCCGGAGCGGGCGCGGCAGTTCCTTTTTCAGTTCGGGGACCGGCACCCGGGCGGTCAGTCCCGACCGGAATCCCATTTCCTTCCGGACCGGATCCAGCACGATGCCGGACTTGCCGGCATACAGCGCCTCCCGCACCTCCTCGAGGGTGGTTCCCAGGCACGACCAGATTCCCAATCCCGTGATGACGACTCTTTGCATGCGTGATTCTCTAATTCCTGCAAAGTTACGGATTTTTTTGTCTATATTTGCCATCGGTAAACGAAACGAACTTATTCAGATGAAGGTCATGAAATTCGGCGGCACCTCGGTTGGGTCCGCCAGCAGGATGGAGCATGTGGCGGAACTGGTCGCTTCCGCCGGTCGGAATCTCGTCGTCCTTTCCGCCATGTCGGGCACCACGAACACCCTCGTGGAGATTGCCGGTTACCTGTACAACCACAATTCCGAGGGAGCCCGGGACACCATCAGCCGCCTGGAAGGGAAATACCTGAAAGTCATCAAGGAACTGTATTCCACGGAGGAATATGCCGCCAAGGCGCGGGATTTCGTCCGTGAGACCTTCGCGTTCCTGGGCACGTTCGCCAAGGAACTGTTCGGCCCCGTGCAGGAGAAGATGATCCTCGCCCAGGGCGAACTGCTGTCCACGCATCTGATGTGCTGGTACATGCAGGAGAAGGGATATCGCCCGGAACTCCTGCCGGCGCTGGAATTCATGCATACCGACCTGCAGGGCGAACCCGACGCCGATTTCATCCGCGAGAACCTGACCCGGCTCATCGACCGGTATCCCGAGGCGCAACTCTTCATCACCCAGGGTTACATCTGCCGGAACGCCCACGACGAAGTGGACAATCTCCAGCGCGGCGGCTCCGACTATACCGCCTCGCTCGTCGGCGCTGCCCTGCAGGCCGAAGAGATCCAGATCTGGACCGACATCGACGGCATGCATAACAACGACCCGCGTTTCGTCCAGGATACGGAAGCGGTGCGGCACCTGCACTTCGAGGAGGCGGCGGAACTGGCCTACTTCGGGGCGAAGATCCTCCATCCGACCTGCATCCAGCCGGCGCGGTATGCGAACATCCCCGTCCGTCTGCTGAACACGATGGCGCCCGAGGCCCCCGGAACCCTCATCAACAACATCCCCGAACCCGGCACCATCAAGGCAGTGGCCGCCAAGGACAACATCGTCGCCATCAAGATCAAATCCTCCCGGATGCTCCTGGCGCACGGTTTCCTGAGGAAAGTGTTCGAGATCTTCGAGAGTTACCGTACCCCGATCGACATGATCTGCACCTCCGAGGTGGGCGTGTCCATGTCCATCGACGACACCCGCTACCTGGGCGAGATCGTCCATGACCTCAAGAAATACGGCACCGTCACCGTGGACCTGGACATGTGCATCATCTGCGTGGTGGGCGATATGGACTGGGAGAACGTGGGCTTCGAGTCCGCGGCGCTCAGCGCCATGAAGGACATCCCCGTGCGGATGGTCTCCTACGGCGGCAGCAACTACAACATTTCCTTCCTGATCCGGGAAGAAGACAAGGAAGCGGCTCTCCGGGCCCTCAGCGCCAGCCTGTTCTCGAAATGATGAAGGGCGATTTCCCGGTAGGGGAGTTCGCGGGAAGGAAGACGCCGTTCTACTTCTACGACCTGCCCCTGCTGGAGCGGACGCTGGATGCGGTCCGCAGTCTGCTGAAGGACCGGCCCCGCTGGCATGTCCACTATGCCGTCAAGGCCAATGCCAACCCGGAGATCCTCCGCCGGATCGCCGCGGCGGGTTTCGGCGCCGACTGCGTGAGCGGCGGCGAGGTCCGGATGGCCTGCGAGGCGGGTTTCGCCCCTTCAACCATCGTCTATGCGGGCGTCGGCAAGAGCGATGCGGAGATCGCCGATGCGCTGGAACTCGGGATCGCCCGGTTCAATGTGGAGTCATCGGCCGAACTCCTGGTGATCGAGGAGATCGCCGCGAAGACGGGCAGGGTCGCACCGGTCAGTCTCCGCGTGAACCCCGACATCGGCGCGCATACCCATGCCAATATCACGACCGGACTCGCGGAGAACAAGTTCGGCATCTTCCACGAGCAGTTGCCGGAAGTCCTCCGGCTCGCCCTGGGCTGCCCGCACGTGCGGTTCTGCGGCCTGCATTTCCACATCGGCTCCCAGATCCTGGACATGTCCGACTTCGTGGCCCTGTGCAACCGGATCAATGACCTGACGGACCGGCTGGAACGGATGGGTCTCCCCATCGGCGACCTGAACGTGGGCGGTGGCCTGGGCATCAACTACGAGCATCCGAACCACCTCCCGATCGCCGATTTCAAGGCTTATTTCGACACCTTCAAGCGGCATCTGCACCTGCGTCACGGGCAGGACCTGCACTTCGAACCGGGCCGCAGCCTCGTGGCGCCTTGCGGGACACTCATCTGCCGTGTCCTGTACGTCAAGCAAGGGACGACGCGCCAGTTCGCGATCGTGGACGGCAGCATGACGGAACTCATCCGCCCGGCCCTGTATCACGCCTACCATCGGATCGAGAATCTGACTTCCGACGAACCGGAGCAGTTGTACGATGTCGTGGGCCCCGTTTGCGAGAGTTCCGATGTCTTCGCGAAGGGCGTTTCGCTGGATGCCTGCCGGCGGGGCGATTTCATCGCCATCCGCAGTGCCGGCGCCTACGGCGAATCCATGGCCTCCACCTACAACGGCCGCCCGCTTCCGGGAGCGTTCTTCTTTGAATAAACGCGGGAAATCCGTATATTTGTCTTTTTAAACCCAAAGGGACAACTATACGTATGAATCTATTTCCGGACATCGAGAAAGCCTATGGGAAGGAGCGGCTCTCCGCCCGGGAGGCCCAGCGGCTGGCGCAGTACATCGCGTTCGGCCCCATTGTCTTCCAGGCCAGCCGCCTGATGCTGAAGTTCGGCATCCTGGAACGTCTCCGCGAGCGGGATATGACCCTGCTGGAGGTCGCCCAGGCCGCCGGGCTGTCGGAGTATGCCGCCAAGGTCCTCCTGGAGGCATCGCTTTCCATCGGCACGGTCCTCATCGACACGGAAACAGACCGGTATTCCCTCTCCAAGACTGGCTGGTTCCTGCTGAACGACCCGGCTACGCGCGTGAACGTGGATTTCAACCACGACGTGAACTACGAGGGATTCTTCCACCTGGAGGAGGCGCTGCTGGAAGGCCGTCCGGCCGGGCTGGCGCACTTCGGCCCCTGGCCTACGCTGTACGAGGGCCTTTCCTCGTTGCCGGAACAGGTGAAGAAGAGTTGGTTCGGCTTCGACCATTTCTATTCCGACCATTCCTTCGACGAAGCCCTGGAAATCGTCTTCCGGTACCGGCCGCGCCGGCTCATGGATGTGGGCGGCAATACGGGCCGCTGGGCCCTCCGCTGCGTGGAGCATGACCCCGAGGTGCGGGTGACGGTCGTGGACCTTCCCCAGCAACTCGCGATGATGCGGGAACAGACGGCCGGGAAGCCCGGTGCGGAGCGCATCGACGGTTATACGATGGACATGCTGGATCCGGCGGCGGAATTTCCGCAGGACCTGCATCCGGACCTCATCTGGATGAGCCAGTTCCTGGACTGTTTCAGCGAGGAAGAGATCCTGGGTATCCTGGTCCGGGCGGCGAAGGTGATGGGGCCGGATTCCCGCCTCGCCATCATGGAAACCTTCTGGGACCGCCAGAAATACGAGCCTGCCTCCTTCTGCCTCACGATGACGAGCCTGTACTTCACCGTGATGGCGAACGGCAACTCCAAGATGTACCACTCCGATGACATGACCCGCCTGGTGGACCGGGCCGGGATGGCCGTGGAGGAGATCCACGACGGCCTGGGACAGGGTCACAGCATCATGATCTGTAAAATCAAGTAATATGGATATCAACGAAATACGGGAGAAAGTCAATGCCTTCCTCGTGGAGGAACTGGAGATTGACGAGAGCAAGATCGCGGAGGACGCCCGCCTGAAGGAGGATCTCGGGATCGACAGCCTGGAAGTGGTGGACGTGATCGTCCTGGTCGATCAGGAGTTCGGCTTCAAGATGCGTCCGGAGCATTTCAAGGAACTCAAGACCTACGGGGAGTTCTGTCAGTTCATCGCCGACCGGTTTGTCTGATTACGGACATAAGGGCTGGCAGGGCGCGACGGACGGGACGCCCTGGATGCAGCGCTCGCTCATCCGGCTGTTCCGTGTCCTTCCCCTCGGAGTGCTGTACGGTTGTATGGCGCTAGTCATCCCTTTCTACATGCTTTCCGGAAAAGGCTTCCGGGCCTCCTTCGATTTCTACCGGAAACGGCTGGGCTACGGACCCGTGAAGTCCTTCTTCCACGTATATGCGAACGAATTCGCTTTCGGCCAGGTGGTCCTGGACCGGTTCGCCGCCTACGCCGGCCGGAAGTTCGACCTGGAAGTCCCCCGGATGGACCTGTTCCGGGATCTGTGCGCGGGGGAGGGCGGATTCATCCAACTGAGTTCCCACGCGGGCAACTATGAGATGATCGGGTACTCCCTCGTGTCGCCCAAGCGCATCAATGCCCTGGTGTTCGGGGGAGAAACGGAGACGGTCATGCGCAACCGCGCCCTCCTGTTCGATGAGACGAATGTCCGGATGGTCCCCGTGTCGGAAGACATGTCGCACATCTTCACGCTCAACAACGCCCTGGCCGACGGGGAGATCGCCAGCCTGCCCGGCGACCGGGTATTCGGTTCGCAGAAAACGGTTTCCTGCCCGTTTTTCGGTGCCCCTGCTGCGTTCCCGGCCGGCCCGTTCACCCTCGCCGTGCAGCGGGAAGTGCCCGTCCTCCTGGTCTTCGCGATGAAGGAGGGGAGGCGGAAATACAAGGTCCTGCTGGAGCGCCTTCCGGAACCGGAAGCGGCGTCGAAGCAGGAGCGGATCCAGTCCCTCGCCCGGTCCTATGCCGCGGCCCTGGAGGCGGTCGTCCGCCGGTATCCGCACCAGTGGTACAACTTTTACGATTTCTGGAAATGAGCCTGTCCGGAGATACATCAGTCGGCGGAATCCTTCCGCAGCGCGAACCGTTCGTCTTCGTGGACCGGCTCGAGCGGTACGATGACCGGGAGACGGTGACGTCCTTCACGGTTCCGGTAGGGCATCTGCTGGTGGAAGACGGGCATCTGACCGCCGCCGGCATCCTGGAGAACATGGCCCAGTCCAGCGCCGTCCGGATCGGCTATCTGTGCAAATACATCCTCCACGTCCCCGTCCGCATCGGCTATATCGGCGCCATCCGGAAGTTCCGGGTCCACCGGCTGCCGGCCGTGAGGGAGACCTTGTCCACGACGATCATCCTCCGGGAAGATGTCTTCGGCATCTCCCTGACCGATGCCGTGGTGCGCATCGGAGAGGAAATCATTGCCGAGGCGTCCCTGAAGACAACCCTCGGCGAAAAGGAGGCGGAATGAAAAAGGTCGTCTGCATCGGAGAGAGCATCCTGTCGCCGCTCGGCGCGACTCCCGCGGAGAACTTCGCGGCGGTGTGCCGGGGCGAGTCCGCCTTGCGCCGGTACGAAGGGATGTTCGGCGTGAAGGAACCGTTCGTGGCCTCGCTGATGGACCGGGAACGGTGGACGGCTCCCGGAAGGACGTTCTTCGATTCCATCGTGATCGAGGCGGCACGGCGGGCTGTCGAGGCCGCTGGCATCGACCCGGCCAGCCCGCGCACGGCTTTCGTCCTTTCCACGATCAAAGGCAATGTCGAATATATTGAAACACAGGATGTAACGCTGGCGTGCTCCGCGCGGCGGCTCGCGGAGGCCTTCGGCAATCCCAATCCCGCCGTCGTCGTTTCCAATGCCTGCATCTCCGGCCTGGCCGCGCTCCTGCAGGGGAGGCGGATCCTGCTCGGCGGCGGTTTCGACCACGTGGTGGTCGTGGGCGCCGAGGTCCAGTCCCGTTTCATCGTGACGGGATTCCAATCCCTGAAGGCCCTGTCCGAGGCACCCTGCAAGCCGTTCGACGCGCGGCGCGACGGACTCAATCTGGGCGAAGCGGCTGCGGCCGTCGTCCTGGGGTTTGGCGATGAAGGCTGGGAACTGGCCGATGGCGCCGTACGCAACGATGCGAACCATATCTCCGGCCCGTCCCGGACGGGCGAGGGAAGTTACAAGGCCCTCCGGCACGTGCTCAGGAACTGTTCGCCGGATGCATTGGCTTTCGTCAATGTCCACGGCACCTCCACCCTCTACAACGACGAGATGGAATCCATCGCCATCGACCGCGCCGGCCTCCTGGATGTGCCCGTGAATGCGCTGAAAGGCGTATTCGGCCATACGATGGGGGCGGCGGGCGTGCTGGAATCCATCCTGTCGATGCACGCCGTGGATGCAGGCGTGGTCCTGCCCACGCGCGGTTTCTCGGAGCCGGGCGTGAGCCGGCCCGTGAAGGTGTCGGCCACGATGGGAAAGACGACGAAGCAGGCCTTCGTGAAACTCCTGTCCGGTTTCGGCGGGGTGAACGGGGCGCTGCTCTTCAGAAAAGGAGGTGCGGGATGCTGACCATCCGTTCCTTCGCGTCGATTCCCGGCGGCACCGACCTCACGGCCTTGTATCGGGCCCGGGTGGGGGATTATCCCAAGTTCTTCAAGATGGACACCGCCTGCAAACTGGGATTCCTGCTGGCGGAGCAACTTGCGGACGCGCCGCGCTTCGAGCCCCGCGAAGACCGCGCCGTGCTCATGTTCAGCACCTGCGGCAGCCTCTGCAACGACCGGCATTACGAGGAGTCGGTGCGGGATTTCCCGTCGCCCTCCCTCTTTGTCTATACGCTGCCCAACATCATTACGGGGGAAATCGCCATCCGGAACAAGTATGCGGGGGAGACCTCGGCCTACGTCCTGGAACGGTTCACCCCGGAAACTTTCGTCGCCCTCGTGGAACAGGCGTTCCAGGACGGGGATACCGGTTCCGCCCTCTGCGGTTGGGTGGACTGCCGGGCGGACGACGACTTCACCGCCTTCGCCTTCCTCGTGGAGCGCGGCGGCACCGGAATGGAATTCAACGTGGAAAATGTATATGGAACAGTTAGTCAATGAAATCAAGGTAAAACTGATCGACGCTCTGAACCTGGACGGGATGACCCCGGAGGACATCGATGACAACGCGCCCCTCTTCGGTGACGAAGGCCTGGGGCTCGACTCCATCGACGTCCTGGAACTGATCGTTCTCCTGGAGCGCAACTACGGCATCCGCCTGGCGAATCCGCAGGAAGGCAAGAAGGTCTTCCAGAGCGTGGCCGTGATGGCGGACTACGTGAACGCCAACCGGACGAAATAGATGGATCCGGTCATCCATGTCACGGGTGCCGGCGTGGTGAGCGCCGTCGGATGCGGCCGGGGGGAGACCCTGGACGCGCTCCGGCGCGGCCTTTCCGGCATCGGCCCGGTCCGCTTCCTGCGTACGGAAGAAAAGGCTTTCCCGGTAGGGGAGGTCAAACTGTCCAACGGGGAAATGGCGGCCCGGAGCGGTGCCTCGCCCGATCTTCCCCGCACCTCCCTGCTGGGCATCCTGGCCCTGGGGGAGGCGCTTGCGGGAGCCGGACTCCGGGACCTTTCGGGAATCCCCCTGGTCGGGGGAACGACGGTCGGTGGCATGGACCTGACGGAACAGACGTTCCCGGCTTATTCGCGGATGCATGACTGCGGGGCATCGACCGATGCCATCGCGGCGCATTTCGGCGGCGCGCCCTGGGCGACGACGCTTTCCACGGCCTGCTCCTCGGCGGCCAATGCCATCATTTTCGGGGCGAACCTCATCCGGAGCGGACAGGCTGAAATAGTCGCGGTCGGGGGCAGCGAGTCCCTGTCGGACTACCACCTGCACGGGTTCGGTTCCCTGATGATCCTGGACCCGGCACCCTGCCGGCCGTTCGACGCCACGCGCGCGGGACTCAACCTGGGCGAGGGCGCCGCATTCCTGATCCTGGAGTCGGAAGCCTCCCGGAAACGTCGCGGAGTGCCCTCCCAGGCCGTTTTGAGCGGTTTTGGCAATGCCTGCGACGCCTTCCACCAGACGGCCTCTTCCGACAGCGGAGAAGGCGCTTTCCTGGCCATGCGGAAGGCGCTGGGAATGGCCGGACTCCAGCCTGCGGACATCGACTATGTCAATGCCCACGGCACCGGGACCCCGAACAACGACGCTTCCGAAAGCGCTGCCCTGCGGCGGGTATTCGGTGACCGGATTCCACCGGTTTCGTCCACCAAGGCCTTCACGGGGCATACGACGAGCGCTTCCGGCAGCATCGAGGCCGTCTTCTGCCTCCTGGCCCTGCAGGAGGGTTTCATCCCGGCCAACCTGAACTGGACTACGCCCGATCCGGCCTGCATCACGCCCGCGGCCGGCGGTCCGGCGCGCCTGCGCCATATCCTTTGCAATGCCTTCGGCTTCGGAGGCAATGATTCATCCCTGTTGTTCTCCCGATGATGCGCAGCGTGTATGTCAACGCCCGGTGCGAACTGAAGCCCGGGAATCCGGAACCCGACTATCGCAGCCTGTTCTCCGTGCTGGAGGCCCGGCGGATGGGACGGCTCCTGAAGCGGGCGGTCTGGACCTCCTCGCAGGCCCTGGAAAAGGCCGGCATCGCCGTTCCCGACGCCGTCATCATCGGCACGGACTTCGGCTGCATCGAGAATTCGGAATCGTTCCTGAAGGCGCTGAAGGGCATCGACGACGCCCCGCTCCGGCCGACGCATTTCATGCAGTCCACGCACAACACCATCGCCTCGCTCATCGCCATCCGGCTGGGCGCGCACGGGTACAACGCCACCTATTCCCACCGGGGCCGTTCCTTCGAAAGCGCCCTGCAGGATGCCAGGACGCAGATCGCGCTCGGTGACATCGACACCGCCCTCGTCGGCTGGTTCGACGAACTGACGCCCGCCCTGTCCGAAAGCCTCCTTTCCCAGGGGATCGAACCGAAAGAACACGCCCTCGCGGTGGTCCTTTCGGCCAACCCCGAGGGCGCGGTCTGTGAGTTGTCATTCTGAGGAGGCCCGAACCGGGCCTCCGCGAGAATCTCTAGTATCCGAAGATTTCCTCCAGCGTCACCTGCTGTACCGGTCCCAGCGTCTTCAGGAAGTTGAGGTCCAGGTCGGTCGGGTCGCCGAGGATGGCGTAGATGTAGGGACGTCCCTTGATCCAGCGCTCGTGCGTGGCGAGGAGGTCGTCCATCGTCAGGGAAGCCACTTTCTCATACACCTGCTTGTCGCGCGGCTCGGAGAGGCCGAGTTCCTGCGCGGTGAGGTAACTGTACAGGACGCGGTCGCCGATGACGCGCTGGGTACGGAGACGGCCCAGGATGGACGCCTTCGCGATTTCCAGGTTCTCGGGGGCCTGCGGCAGGGTTTCGATGATCTCGTCGAAGCCGTCCACGGCCTTCTTCAACTTGTCGTTCTGGGAGGCGATGGTGGCGCGGAAGGAGTAGGTGTCATCCAGGAAGGACGGGCCGCCGAGATTGGCGCCGGCGCTGTAGGCCAGGGCGCGGGACTCGCGCATCTCCTGGAACACGATCGCATTCATGCCGCCGCCGTAGTACTCGTTGAACAGGTCGATGTACGGATCCTGCGCGAGATCCAGTTTCTCACCGCGGTCGGAGTACTGGATGTAGTTGAACTGGCGGGACTGGTAAGGGGCCAGGATGACCTGGGCGGCCGGGGTGAGCCGCTTGACGGCATAGGTCTTCACGAGCGGCTCGAGGCCTTCGGTGGGGTGCGCGGCCTTGACCATCGCGACGACTTCCTCCACGGAGGCGGGGCCGTAGTAGAGGATGGTGGGCTTCTTCGTGAGGAGGTCCTTGACGGCGCCGAGGAGCCGGTCGGAGGTGAGGCCGGCCACGGCGGCGTTCGTGAGGGTCGTGGCCTTCACGTACTCGGGACCGTAGATCAGGTAGTTCTGCAGGGCGCTGTTGCAGGCACGCTGGCTCTTCTTGCTGTCCAGACGGGTGCGGATGAGGTCCATCTTGAGTTCGGTGAGGACCTCCTCGTCGGCGACCGCGTTCCGGAACAGGTCCTCCACGATTCCGAGGGCCTTGGGCAGGTTCTCGCCGAGGCCGTTCACGCGGATGTTCGTCGTGTTGCCGCCCACCTGGAGGCCGTAACCGCAGGCGAGGCCGTACATCTCGGACGCGATTTCGGCGGCGGAGTGCCCGGGCGTGCCCAGGTAGTCGAAGTAACTGGCGGAGAGGGCCAGGACCGGATCGTTGTCGCTGCCGCGGTCATAGCGGAAGGTGAGGGTGGCGATGTCGTTCTTCTCGTTCTTCTTGTACAGGAGTTGCAGGCCGTTGCAGTCGGCGACTGTCATGTCCTTGGCATAGTCCACGAAGACCGGCTCGATGGGCGCGACCTCGGAGGCGGCGATGTCGGCGAGGAAGGCGCTCTGCTTGTCCCGGTTCGTGACGATCGGGGTGATGCGCGGGGCGTCGATCTTCTTGATGGACTTGTCCTCGCCGATGTGCTTGTAGGCGATGGCATAGTTCTGCGGGCCGAGGTACTCCTTGGCGAAGGCGACGACATCGGCCTTGGTGATCCGGGCGACACGGTCCATCCGGCCGACGACGGTCTTCCACGGCATCCGGTTGATGAAGGCGCTCACGAACTGGCTGGCGCGGCTGCGGTTGGCCACGAGGCTCTGCATCTGGCTGAGTTTGAAGTTGGCCTTGGCGGCCTCCACGAGTTCTTCGGAGAAGTCACCGTCGCGGAGTTTGGCCACTTCGGCGAGGAGGACGTCGCGGACTTCCTCCAGGGTCTGGCCCTCCTTGGGAAGGCCCTCGATGAGCAGCGCGCCATGGTCCACGCGGTCATTCTCCATGATGCCGGCGTCCAGGACGGACTGGTTCTGGACGACATCCAGGTCGATGAGGCCGGCCTGGCCGTTGTACAGGACGGAAGCGGCGATGGAGGCGATCTCGCTGTCCGTCGAGGAGGTGCCCGGCGTGCGCCAGCCCATCAGGATGAATTCGGCCTCGTTGCCCAGGATATGCTTCTCCTTGGGGGCGGTGATGGGGGCTTCCGGCTTGACGGTGAAGGTCGGGAGGTTCTTGTTGGGCTTCCAGTCACCGAAGTACTTCTCGATGATGCGGATGGTCTCGTCGGGGTTCAGGTCGCCGGAGAGGCAGATCGCGACGTTGTTCGGGACATAGTAGGTGTCCTTCTGCTTGCGGATGGCTTTCAGGGACGGGTTCTTCAGGTGGTCCTGCGTGCCGATGACCGTCTGCGTGCCGTACGGATGGTTCGGGAAGAGGAGGGAGTCGATGGCGTCGTAGGCCTTCTCGCCGTCGGAGGTCAGGCCCATGTTCTTCTCCTCATAGACGGCCTCCAGTTCGGTGTGGAACCCGCGGAAGACGCAGTTCTTGAAGCGGTCGGCCTCGATCTTCGCCCAGTTCTCGATCTGGTTGGACGGGATTTCCTCCACGTAGCAGGTCACGTCGTTGGACGTGTAGGCGTTGGAACCCCGGGAACCGATGATGGACATGAGTTTGTCATACTCGTTCGGGATGGCGATCTTGGAGGCCTCGTAACTGATCGAGTCGATCTGGTGGTACAGGTCCAGGCGCTCCTGCGGGTCCTTCAGGGTGCGGTACACCTCGAAGAGGCTGTCGATGGCGGCGAGCATCGGCTTTTCCGCCTCGTAATCCTGGGTGCCGAACTGCTCGGTACCCTTGAACATCATGTGCTCCAGGTAGTGGGCGAGGCCGGTGTTGTCCGCCGGGTCGTCCTTGCCGCCCGCACGGACGGGCATATAGGTCTGGATGCGGGGCTCGTCCTTGTTGACGGTCATGTACACGGTCAGGCCGTTGGAGAGGGTGTAGATCCGCGTCTGCATCGGATCGCCCTCCACGGTCTCATACTTGGTCTTGCTGCCGCAGGCCACGGCAACGGCGGCGATCGCCGCCAGGAGGATGAATCTCTTCATATAGGTTGGTTTGAGTTGGCAAGGGTATTCATTGGATTTCCCGGTCCAGGTCCGGCATCAGTTTCCGCACCGGCTTGACATGCCGGAAGAACCGGCTCGCAATCACGCGCACGACCGTGTAGGTCGGGATGGCGACCAGCATGCCGACGACTCCGCCGATATGGCCGGCGAGGAGGATCACGATGAAGATCTCCAGCGGGCTGGCCTTGATGCTGGTGGAGTAGATGAGCGGCTGGTAAACGAAGTTGTCCACGAACTGGGTGGTGAGCATGATCGCGAGGACGATGAGGGCGAACACCCAGATGTTCACGCCGAGTCCGACGCCCGTTCCGTACTTGAGGATGACGGCGAGGATCACGCCGACCGCCTCGCCGATGAGCGGGCCCACGTAGGGGATGATGTTCAGGATGCCGGCGATGAAGGCGATGCCCAGGGCGTTGCTGAACCCCAGGCGGGCGATGAGCCACAGGCCCAGGAAGTCCAGGAGGGCGACGCCCGTCATCTCGATGAGCAGTCCCACGAAATACCGGGACAGCAGGTGCTCGATGTCTCCCAGCGCCTTGGCGATCTTCCCTTCCATCCGGTCGGGGACCAGGGCGCAGACGATCTTGCGGAACAGGGTTTCGTCGCGCACGAAGAAGAACGAGATGAACACGATGGAGAACAGGCCCACGGCGAAACTCGTCACGAAGGAGGTCACGGAACTGATGACCGCCGTGACGTTGGTGATGTTGGTCACATCCCGGAGTTTGTCCATCAGGATGTCGATGAGGTCGAAATCCGGTCCCAGGGCGGGGAAGAGGCCGATGATCCAGTCATTGACCCTGTCCAGCGGATTCCCCGACACGGTGGCGCTGTTCAGCACCGCGGCGTCCCGGACGATCCGGGTCACCACCGGGATGGCCTGCGTCACCACGAGGATGAGGATGCCGAGGATCAGGAGGATGGTCAGGATGGCGAGCAGCCAGTCCGGCGCGGCTTTCCCCCTGACGGTGACCTTCCGAAGCATCCGCATCACCGGCTGCCCGATGAGCGACACCACGAAGGCGACGATGACATACACGAGGACGCTCTTGAAATACCAGCAGAGCCATGCCAGGATGGCGAGGGTTCCCGCGCCGATCAGGTACCGGGCCAGCCGGTCGATGCTTCTTTCCTGTTCCATAGACAAATAGATTACAAATATAGGCATTTCCGGGCAAATGTGTACCCTCCCGCCGAGGTCTCTTCGTTTTTAAAAATTATTTGTTGATTTTTTGTGAAAATTTATTGTTTTTCAATAAATACTTTCTATCTTTGCAACAGAAACCAATTTAGAATCCGATATGATTGCTTCCTGGTGGGCCGACCTGAGCCCGGTCATGAAACTCCTCTGGGGCGTCACCCTGACGGCTTCCCTCATTTTCGTCATCCAGACCGTGATGACATTCCTCGGCGCCGATGCGGACAGCACGGACTTCGACGTGGACGTGGACACTTCCATGGACGGTTCCGACCTGTCGAACATCGACGGAGGCGCGAATCTGTACACCTTCCGCAATTTCGTCAATTTCTTCCTGGGCTTCGGCTGGACGGCCATCATCCTGCAGCCGTCGGTCAAGTCCACCGCCCTCCTGGTCATCATCTCCGTGCTCGTGGGCCTCGCCCTCGTCGCCCTGGTGATGTACATGTTCAAGTGGCTGAACTCCATGCAGCAGAGCGGCAACATCAACGTGTACAAGTCCGCGGTGGGCTGCCAGGGCAAGTGCTATCTCCGCATCCCGGGCGAACGCGGCGGCGAAGGGAAGGTCCAGATCACCATCCAGGGCGCCGTCCGCGAGTACAACGCCGTCACCGACGGGGACACCATCAAGACCGGCGCCTCCGTCAAGGTCATCGAAGCCATCGACGGCAACACGCTCCTGGTCGAAGAACTGAACTCTTATATTATCTGATATGGAACAACTGTACATCATCCTGATCGTCGTGGCGGTCGCCTTCGTGACGCTCGCCGCCATCCTGAAGCGCTACCGTCGCTGCCCTTCCGACAAGATCCTTGTCATCTACGGTAAGACCGGCAAGAACTCCACCGGTTCCATCTCCTCCGCCCGCTGCATCCACGGTGGCGCCGCCTTCATCTGGCCCGTGTTCCAGGATTACGCGTTCCTGGACCTCAAGCCCATCTCCATCGAATGCAACCTGACGAACGCCCTGTCCAAGCAGAACATCCGCGTGGACGTTCCCTGCCGCTTCACCGTGGGTATCTCCACCGAGCCGGAGAACATGACCAACGCCGCGGAGCGCCTGCTGGGCCTGAGCGTGGACAGCATCCAGAACATCGCCACCGATATCCTCTTCGGTCAACTGCGTCTCGTGATCGCGACCATGGACATCGAGGAAATCAACGCCGACCGCGACAAGTTCCTCGCCAACGTCTCCACGAACGTGGAGGCCGAACTCCGCAAGATCGGCCTGAAACTCATCAACGTGAACGTCACCGATATCCGCGACGAATCCGGCTATATCGAGGCCCTCGGTAAGGAAGCCGCCGCGAAGGCCATCAACGACGCGAAGAAGTCCGTGGCCGAGCAGAACCGCTTCGGTGAGATCGGTAAGGCCGAGGCCGACCGAGACAAGGACATCCGGATCGCCGAGACCACCCGTGACACCCGTATCAAGACCGCCGAGGCGAACGCCCTCGCCGTCGAAGGTGAGAACAACTCCAAGATCGCCATCGCGAATTCCAACGCGACCCGCCGCGAGAAGGAGGCCGAGGCCGACCGCGTGGCCGT
>JAFXMA010000149.1 GCA_017530725.1 Bacteroidales bacterium | reverse complement strand
TCCGTCCTCGCCTGCATCTCCATGGAGACGGTGCAGAACGAGATGCACGGCGGCCAGGCCATCCCGGCTTTCGACTTCTATCTCGCCCCGTTCGTGCGCAAGACCTTCGAGGAAGAGGTGGACCAGGTCAGCGACCTGTTCAACACCGACTTCAGCGACCTCAAGAAGGCCGACGTGGACGACTACATCAAGCGTGACCTCATCGGCCTGCAGGGCCGCGACCGCGCTTTCCAGCACGCCATCAACCAGACGGTGGGCCGCGTCCACCAGGCCATGGAAGCGTTCGTCCATAACATGAACACCATCCACAGCCGCGGCGGCAACCAGGTCGTCTTCTCCTCCATCAACTACGGCACCGACACCTCCGCCGAGGGCCGCTGCATCATCCGCGAGATCCTGAACACCACCTACGAGGGCGTGGGCAACGGTTCCACCGCCATCTTCCCGATCCAGATCTGGAAGAAGAAGCGGGGCGTGAGTTACCTCCCCGGCGACCGCAACTACGACCTGTACCGCTTCGCCTGCAAGGTGAGCGCCCGCCGGTTCTTCCCGAACTTCCTGAACCTGGACGCCACCTACAACCAGGACGATGCCTGGAAACCGGACGATCCCCGCCGCTTCGAGCACGAAGTGGCCACGATGGGCTGCCGTACCCGCGTGTATGGCAACAAGTTCGGTCCCAAGACCTCCATCGGCCGCGGCAACCTGTCCTTCACCACGATCAACATCGTGAAACTGGGCATCGAAGCCATGCAGGAAGAGGAGGACCGGAACCTCCGCATCCAGAAGTTCTTCCAGAAACTGGACTGGGCGCTGGACATCGCCGCCCGCCAGTTGAACGAGCGCTACGACTTCCAGAAGACCGCCCTCAAGAAGCAGTTCCCGCTGCTGATGAACGGCCTGTGGCTGGGCAGCGAGAAACTGGACGACAACGATTCCATCGAGTCGGTCATCAACCAGGGTACCCTGTCCATCGGTTTCATCGGCCTGGCCGAATGCCTGATCGCCCTGATCGGCAAGCACCACGGCGAGAGCGACGAGGCGCAGGAACTGGGCCTGCGGATCATCTCCCACATGGCGGAGAAGATCAACGGCTACGCGGAGACCTACCAGCACAACTTCACCTTCCTCGCCACTCCGGCGGAAGGCCTCTCCGGCAAGTTCACCAAGCGTGACAAGAAGACCTTCGGCATCCTCCCGGGCATCACGGACAAGGACTACTACACGAACTCCAGCCATATCCCCGTGTACTACAAGTGCACCCCGGAGCACAAGGCGAAGATCGAAGGCCCGTACCACAAGTACGAGAACGCCGGCCACATCTTCTATGTGGAGATCGACGGCGACGCCACCCACAACCCGGAGGCCATCATGCAGATCGTGGACCTGATGGACAAGTACGACATCGGCTACGGTTCCGTGAACCACAACCGCAACCGCTGCCTGGACTGCGGCTACGAGAATGCCCAGAAGGACCTCCATGAGTGCCCGCACTGCCACGGCCATCACATCGACACCCTCCAGCGCATCACCGGCTACCTCGTCGGAACCACCAACCGCTGGAACTCCGGCAAACTGGCGGAACTCAAGGACCGCGTGATCCACGAGTAACCGTGCGCATCCGGGTTCTCAAAATACTCGAACAGACAATGGCGGACGGCCCGGGTTTCCGGACGTCCGTCTATTGTGCCGGCTGCAGGCATGCGTGCAAGGGGTGCCATAATCCGCAGTCGTGGGACTTCAACGCGGGACACTGGATGGAAGTCGATGAGATCCTGGACATCATCAAGGCAGACGAGATGTCCAATGTGAGTTTCTCCGGCGGCGATCCGTTCTATCAGGCCGATGCGTTCACGGAACTGGCCCGCCGCATCAAGCAGGAAACCGGCAAGACCATCTGGTGCTGGACCGGATTCACCCTGGAGGAGGTCGAGGCCGATCCGAACCTCGCCCAGATGCTGCCCTGGCTGGACGTCCTCGTGGACGGACCCTTCATCCTGGAGCAGCGGGACACGGAACTCCTTTTCCGCGGCAGCCCCAACCAGCGCATCATCTATCTGCACGAAAAACCCGAGGATGATTACATCCCCGGGACTGTGAAACTGGAACCGCTCCGGTAATCATTCGCCCACGACCCACACGAGGACGTGGCGGTCGAAGGTGATGTATTCCAGGTCGAATTCTTCCTCGTCGTCCTTGCTGGTGAAGGTGGCTTCGAGTTCGCCTTCGCCGCGGGGGCGGAAGCGCTCGATCTCGATCTGCTCGGCAAAGTCCACGTTGTAGCGGCTCAGGAGTTTGTAAACGGCTTCCTTGGCGCACCAGTAGATGGCGAGTTGCTCGTTACGCTTCTCGTCCTCCAGGTCGTCGATCTCGTCCTCGGACAGGGCTTTCTTCTCCACGGCGGAGAAGTCGCGGTCCAGGGACTCGATGTCGATGCCCACGTTCTCTTCCTCGTGCAGGATCACCGCCACGTATTTCTCCGTGTGGGTGATGGAGATGTTCACGGGGTTGTTCTCCAGGTAGGGTTTGCCGTTGTCGTGGTGGCTCAGATACACCTTTTCGTCGAACATGGTGTTGAGGAGGGCGCGCACGGCAAGGCGCTGCTTCCGCAGGGATTCGCTGCGGATGAACGAGATCTCCTCCATCTCGTCGCTGGGGGTGGAACTGAGTTCGGTCAGTTCCTCTTCGGTTTCGGTGATCTGCCAGACGCCGATCTCGGCTTCGTTGTCAAGTTTCTTCTTTAAATATAGTCCCATTATGCGTTGATTTGAACAAGATACGGAAACCGCGCCCGGGGCCTCGCAAGGTCCGGGTGCTCCGATATGTAAGTGCGTCGCAACGGAGGTTCGTCAGAACTGACGACCCCTAAGACTGTCGAGACGGGACTGGGAGGCTCCATATTGACTTGTTACCAATTAACTTCGCAAAGATAATGGTTTTTTGTCAATTCCAATAAATAAAATTCGTATCTTTGCACTCGGAAAACAAAAGCAAAGAATATATGGCGAACAAGGAATTTCTCACGGATGAAAAACTTCTCATCGTCGGTGCCGGCGGTATGATCGGCTCCAACATGGCCCAGATCGCGGCCATGCTGCGCCTGACACCGAATATCTGCCTTTACGATGTCTATGAGCCCGGTAACAATGGCGTTCTCCTGGAGATGCAGCACAGCGCTTTCCCGCGCATGCGTTTCATCGCTACGACGGACCCGAAGGAAGCCTTCACCGGCGCGAAGTACATCGTCTCCTCCGGCGGTGCTCCCCGTAAGGAAGGTATGACCCGTGAAGACCTGTTGAAGGGTAACTGCGAAATCGCCGCCGGTCTCGGTGACAACATCCGCAAGTACTGCCCGGAAGTCAAGCACGTGATGATCATCTTCAACCCTGCCGACGTCACCGCGCTCACCGTCCTCATCCACTCCGGTCTCCGTCCGTGCCGGGTGTCCTCCCTGGCCGCCCTCGACAGCACGCGTCTGCAGACCAACCTCGCGAAGGAGTTCGGTGTCCGCCAGTCGGACGTGGAGAATGCCTTCACCTACGGCGGTCACGGCGAATCCATGGCGGTGTTCATGTCCAAGGCCACCATCTGCGGCACCCCGATCGCCCGGATGGGCCTGACCAAGGAACGCATCG
>JAFXMA010000148.1 GCA_017530725.1 Bacteroidales bacterium | reverse complement strand
GTCCATCCTCTGGTACATGCGCCTGCGCTACCGCCTGATGCCGTACATCTATTCCCTCGCGGGCGCCGTCCATTTCGACGACTACACGATCATGCGCGGCCTGCCGATGGACTTCCCGGACGACCCGCAGGTCCACGACCTGTCCGACCAGTGGCTCTTCGGCCCGGCCCTGATGCCGTGTCCGGTGTACGAGTACCAGGCCCGCAGCCGCCGCGTCTATTTCCCGAAGGGCGGCTGGTATGACTTCTATACGGGCAAGTACATCGATACGGAATCCCGTCCGTTCGTGGAGAACAGCGGCTGGGCGGAGGTCGATGCCCCCTATTCCCGGATGCCGCTCTACGTGCGCGCCGGCTCCATCATCCCCTTCGGCCCCGCCATGCAGTGGTCCGACGAAAAGCCCGCGGACGACATCCTCCTCGCGGTCTATGCCGGCAAGGACGCCACGTTCAACCTGTACGAAGACGAGAACGTGAACTACAACTACGAGAAAGGCTTCTGCGCCAACATCCCCATCACCTGGAACGAGGCCTCCCGCACGCTCACCATCGGCGAGCGCAAAGGCTCCTTCGACGGCATGCTCCAGAACCGCTCCTTCCGCGTCGTCCTGGTCGAGCCAGGCCGCCCGTGGTCCTACGACCCCGACGCTGCTGGCGTAGCAGTCCAGTACGATGGAAAACCCGTCTCAGTGAAGTTCTAAGCCCCTCATTCCAGTCTTGACTTCTTGTCATTCCGGGCTTGCCCCGGAATCTCTCGGAACGCCTGACCTATTTTGAAGGAAAGCGCTTCGCAGGCCCCCTGTTGCCAAACAGCCGCACCGGAAGAGGGCTTCTGCGCGTTGTGCCGATGGTCGCGGTGCGCCAAGTGCCGATTACGGCCCCCGGCGCACGGCAGGTGGCTGCTGAAGGCCCCTCGGCGAGTGTCGATGTGCGGCTGTTTGGCGAAGCAGGGGAAGGACTCCCGAATTCTCGCGAGGCGGACGGTTACCGAACCGGGATTGCCGAATCGTCGGTTGCAAAAAAGACTTTTTGCGCGCCGAAATGCTCCATATGCCCCCTCGTGAAGTGGGGAATGTTGCGTTTGCGTGCGTACAAAGGTGTTTTTGCAAACTTGACCTCGGATTTCATGAGGTGTGCGGGGAAGATCCGACGAGGTTCGTCTCTCTCCACTTGCTCACTGCGGGTAATGTCCCTCAAGTCGGGACGTCACCCGCATTTTGCCCCGATTTTGCGGGTGTCGTCCATGTTTCCGGGACGTTACCTGCATTCAGCGGGGCGATCACGGAATCCGGTCAGAACGTCCAGCCCAGGCCGAGGTTCAAGGCGGTGGCGGCGGGGCTGTAGGTGTTTTCGATGAAGAATGTCAGGGGGCCGGTGCCGAAGCGGACGGCGATGGGGGTGATGGACGGGGCGATGCCGACGAGGTCATCCGAGAAGAAACGATCCTTTCCGCTCAGCACGAGGCCGCCGCCAAAGGCGGAGTAGAGTTTTACTTTCTGTGTGGGGTTCCAGAAACAGCGCGCCTGGAAAAAGAGGGCGCCGATGGGGGCGGAGTCTCTCCAGCCGTCCGGATGGGGATCTTTCAGGTCGTACCGGGGATTTCCCTGCGGGTCGATGCCGAAGGTTCCGTATTGGATGACCTTGTGGTGGCACCAGGAAATGCCGCCTGTCAGGACCATTTCCCAACGACGGGCTGTTTTCCAGACGGCGGAAACGCTCAGCGCGGGCATCCAGGCGCCCTGCATATCGGGCTCTTTCCCATCGCGGGCGAACGACTTGTCGTATTTGGTCCCGTTGACCTCGAGAAGGGTGTGGATCGGCGGAAACCCTGTGGCGATTTCCACCGAAAACTGCTTGAAGAAGGGCGGATCTTCCTCCTCCTGGGCATAAGCGGTGACGCCCAGCAGCAACAGGGCCACGAGGGCGGTCAGTCTCGCTTTCATTGGGCCGTGTCCAACTTGATGACGATTTCCCGGTCGCGGAGGTCCACCAGGGAGGTGTCTTTGGCGATGAACGCACCCTGCGGGTCTTCGAACCGGATAAAGGGGCCTTCCTGGTTCCGGAAATAGGGAATCCCCACGCGGCAATGGCCGTTGGCATCCGTAATTCCCAGCAGGTCCTCCCTTTCCATATCCTGTTTCCAGGGGCCGCCTTTGATCCGGATTCCCTCCAGGGGTTCGCCCGTGGAGCGGGAAACCAGGGAGAAGGACATCGGTGCCTCACCGTTCTCTTCCCAGAGCGGCGCCTGGGGCATGCCGTAGCAGGCCTGGAACACGAACAGGGCTCCGGTGAGGGACGCGCCCTTCAAAAGATTATGCAAGAATTTCATGGTCGGCGGTTTTACAAGATAAATCCCTCCGGGGAGGAATCTTGCACAAAAATAGCGTAAATTTGCAGAAAGACCATACCCGCGCTATGAATCCGCTGCTTTTCCGCCTGTTCCGGGCCAACGAGACAAAGGTCCACGAACTGAATTACCTCTTCTGGGAATGCACGACCCGCTGCATGCTCCGCTGCCGCCATTGCGGGAGCGACTGCTCCGTGCAGAGCCGGGAGAAGGATATGCCCCTGGAAGACTTCCTGCGGGCACTGGACACGATTCCGGCGGACCACCGGCCGTGGGACTTTTCCGTGGTCCTGACCGGCGGGGAGCCGCTCCTGCGGCCGGACATCGCCGAGGCCGGGCGGGAAATCCGCCGCCGGGGCTTCGGCTGGGGCATGGTCACCAACGGCTGGTGCTATGACGAGGCGATGCACGGGAAACTGATGGCCGCCGGCATGGGCGCCGTCACCGTGAGCCTGGACGGCCTGGAGGCCTCCCACGACTGGATGCGCGGGGTTCCCGGGAGTTATGCCAGGGCGCTGAAGGCCATCGGCATCATCGCCGCGGAACCGCGCCTGAATGCCGATGTCGTCACCTGCGTGAACCGGCGGAACCTCTCGGAACTACCGGAAATCTATGGGATCCTCAAAGGCCAGGGCGTGAAGCAGTGGCGGCTGTTCACGATCATCCCCATCGGCCGCGCCGCCGCCGATCCGGACATGAAACTTACGGACGCCCAGTTCGTTTCCCTCATGGAGTTCATCCAGGCCAAACGTCAGGAGGGGGGGCCGATGAAGGTAACCTTCAGTTGTGAAGGCTACCTGGGCCGATACGAGGAAAAGGTCCGCGACATCCGGTATTTCTGCCGCGCCGGCATCAACATCGCGTCCGTCCTGATCGATGGCCGCATCTGCGCCTGCCCCAACATCGACCGGGACCGCTTCTCGCAGGGGAGCATCTACACGGACAATTTCTACGAAGTCTGGGAAAACCGTTTCGAGGCTTTCCGGAAGCGGGACTGGGCTCGGACGGGCCGATGCAAGGACTGCAAGGCCTGGCGCAACTGCCTCGGGAACGGCATGCACAATTGGCACAATGGCACCGGAGAAGTCCTCCAGTGCCACTATGCAAAGACATTGTCTAAAGAGGCGTAATTATCTCGCTACCACATACTTGTGCAGCGTCTCGCGGACGGCGCCGGGCCCGGCGTACAGTTCGCGGACCATCCCCTCGATGCGCTCGCCCAGACCGGCCTCATACAGATCCACCGCAAAGACATCCTTCCGGCTGAAGAGCCGCTTGAGGCAGGACCAGTCCTGGTCGGGCTTGCCGATTTCCAACGGCGCCACAATCTCCATCAACTCCGCCAGCAGCGGGTCCGGGGAGGGCTCGAACGGCGTGCCGTCGTCCCGGATGCCCTTCAGGTAGCGCGCATAGCCCGCCAGCGTGAGCGGAATCAGCACCAGGTTGTCCTTGTCCAGTCCGCGGGCGATGTATTTCTTGAGGGTCTCGCCGAAGCGGATGGGCAGTTTCTGGCTCGTGTCCATGGCGATGCGCTGCGGCGCGTCGGGCATGAACGGGTTCGGCAGCCGGCGGTTGATGACCGTGCCGATGAACTCGTACGGGTTCAGCACGCCCGGGTCCGTCACCACCGGCATCGCCTCGATGTAGCCGATCTTCTGGATGAAGGCGCGGATGTCCGGATCGGCCATCTCGGCGCTGATGAGGGTGTAGCCCAGCATGCAGCCGTAGATGCTCATCGCCGTATGCAGCGGGTTGAGGCAGGTGGTGACCTTCATCGTCTCCACCTTGTCCACGGTCTCCCGCGTCGTGTACAGCGCCCCGCCGAGGTCCAGCGGCGGCCGGCCGCATGTGTAGTTGTCCTCGATGACCAGGTACTGCACCTCCTCGGAATTCACGAACGGGGCCGTGAAGGTATGCTTGGCCGTTTCGATGTACTCGTTGTCCTCGAAGCCGTCGGCCGCGAGCATCGCCTTCACCTTCTCGTGCGGGCGCGGGGTGATCTTGTCGATCATCGACCAGGGGAAGGTAACCTTCGTCTCGTCCTCGAGATAGGCAGGGAATTCCGTCGGGACGAGTCCGTCGGCCACCCAGCGCTTCGCGTACGCGAGCACGCCGGCCTTGACCTTGTCGCCGTTGTGGGAGCAATTGTCCATCGACTGCACCGTCAGCGGCAGGGCGCCGGCCTTCCAGCGTTCATACAGCAGCGCGGCGACCTTTCCCATCGCCAGGACGGGCGTCAGGCCGCGCTCCAGGTCCGCCGGGGCCACGGTATAGCCCTTCTCCGTGATGGTGAACGAGATCATCTGCAGGGACGGATTCCGGAAGACGTCCACGAGCCGCTGCCAGTCGGGGAAGGCATAATCGGCCTTCAGGGCCTCCGTGACGGACGCGATGACGGTTTTCTCGATGGTGCCGATGGACTGCAGGCTGACGGACAGCGACAGGTTCCCGTACGGCGCGTAGGCCTTGTCGATGACCTCGTAATCGAAGGTCTCCGCCACGATGACGCCGCGGTCGTACCTGCCCGTGTTCAGGGCATCGTTCAGGATGGCGGCCGGGAAGGCGCGGAAGATGTTTCCGCCGCCGAAATGTACCCAGGTGGGTTCCGCGAACGTTTTGGCCTTGACGGCCGCGATGTCGAATTTCGGGAGCCGGTAGCCCTTGGACTCCCATTCCGCGGCGTTGTAATGGCCGCTCAGGATATCGGTCAGTTTCATCGTCTAATCAAAGAATCCGGGTTGTTTGTAGGGGAGGCCCAGTTCGCGGTCCACGGTAGCGATGATGCCCTGGACCTGGCCCATCGCGAACATGCGTCCGAGAAGGGTGTAGCCGGCGTTGTGCCCATGGGCGGATTCGTCCATGATGCCGCCGGGGGCGTCGGTGAAGGTCATGCCGTGGTCCACGCGCATCGGCAGGGCCGGGTTCTCCTTCTCGAAGATCCGGACCAGTTCGACCAGGTCCGCGCGGCCGCCGAGGTGCGAGGCTTCGGTGAAGTCGCCGTTCGGGAAGATGTGGCAGGAGCGCAGGTGGATGAAATGGGTGCGGGAAGCGAACTTCTTCGCCATCCCCACGACATCGTTGTAGGCCCCGGCGGAGAGGCTTCCGGCGCAGAAGGTCAGGCCGTTATGCTTATTGGGAACCGCGTTGAGGAACCATTCGATGTCCTCTTCCGTGCGGACGATGCGCGGCAGGCCGAGGATCTCGATGGGCGGGTCGTCCGGATGGACGCACATGTTCATCCCGCACTCCTCGCAGACCGGCATGATCGCTTCCAGGAAGTACTTCATGTTCGCCCTCAAGGCAGCCTTGTCGATGCCCTTGTACAGGTCCAGGAACTCCCGGAACTTCTGCACGGGGGCCTCGTCGTTCTCGCTGAAATTGCCGCTCACGAAACCCTGCGTCTTGATGACGATGGTCTCCACCAGTTTGTGGTCCTTCTCCGGGGTCATGGTCTTGGCGAGCGCGTCGGCCTCGGCGAGGACGTTCCGTCCCTCGCCTACGCCCGCCGGGAACCGGAACTGCGCCCATTCCTCCCGGGCGCCGGGACGCTTCAGGATATAGATGTCGAAATAGGCGAACTCGGCGTAGTTGAAGTACAGGTTCGTCGAGCCGTTCGGGTTTTCGTGGAAGAGGTCCGTCCGGGCCCAGTCCAGCACCGGCATGAAGTTGTAGCAGATGCAGTGGATGCCCTCGGCGGAAAGGTTCCGCAGGGACTGCTTGTACACTTCGATCTGCTCATCCCGGTCGGGGCCGCCGTACTTGATCGTTTCCACGACGGGAAGCGACTCCACGACGCTCCAGCGCATACCATAACGCTCGATATACTCGCGCAGGTCGCGGATCTTCTCCCGCGTCCAGACCTGCCCCAGCGGGACGTCGTGCAGGGCGGTCACGATGCCTTCCACGCCGATCTGCCGCAGCATCGCGAGCGTGATCTTGTCTTTCTTACCGAACCATCTCCAGGTTTTTTCCATTGTAAGTCTGCTTTTTGGGGTTCATTACCACACAAAGGTACGGCATTTCTTTGCTTTCTCAAGGTGGATCGTGCAATTTTGTTACCGATAGAAAAGAAAAAGAAACATTCTTTCAAGTCATGCCGCCCATGTACGCCAAAGTACATTTCTATCAGGTAAAGTGCGTCTGTTCTTCACCTATTCCCGGTGTACAAGTCTCGCTTGTACAAGTCCACACGCTTCAAAGGTGTGATTTCTGATCATGTCACCCGCCAACCGACCGTATCGCGCTCTTTCCCGGGAGACATGTCCCCGAAAACGGCACTTGGAGGCAGTTTCGCTGTACATGCGAGGCTTGTACATCGTCCATGTATAGCGTCTACAGCGGGAGGCCGCAACTGTTCTTGATTTCGCTCATCACGAAGGAACTCTGGACGGAGCCGAGGCTGTCGATGGTGCCGAGGGTGTTGATGAGGAAGTTGTTGTAGTACTGCATGTCGGGGGCGTAGATCTTCAGGAGGTAGTCGAAGTCGCCGGAG
>JAFXMA010000147.1 GCA_017530725.1 Bacteroidales bacterium | reverse complement strand
CTTCGGCACCGGTGAGAACATCCACGACCTGTTCGACACCCTGGACGGCCGTTTCCCGAACCACGAACCCAACCCCCTCATCGAGGCGAACGTCCTCCCGCTCGAGAATCTCGTCCGCGAGGTGAAGGCCGACGCCGGTGTCATCTACGACGGCGACGCGGACCGCGTGGTCTTCGTGGATGAGAAGGGCGGCTTCATCTCCCCCGACCTCCTCATCGCGCTGATGGGCCGTTACTATGTGAACGAGCGGGGCCTCAAGGGCATCGTCCTGCAGGACATCCGTTCCTCCAAGGCCGTGGGCGAATACCTCGCCCCGATGGGCTGCACGATGCACACCTGGAAGGTGGGCCGCGCCTTCGCCGCCGCCAAACTCCGCGAGATCGACGGCATCTGGGGCGGTGAACTGGCCGGACATTTCTATTTCCGCGACTTCTTCTACAGCGACAGCGGCCTGCTCGCCTCGATCATCGTCCTCAACATCGTCGTGGACCTCAAGAAGGAAGGCAAGACCCTGAGCGAGGCCATCGCGGAAATCGTCCGCTACAAGAATTCCGGCGAGATCAACTACCGGGTGGAGGACAAGAAGGGCGCCATGGACGCCGTCAAGGACCACTTCATGGCCAAGGAGCAGGCGACTGCCTTCATGGACTTCGACGGCTACCGCGTGGAATTCGCCGACTGGTGGCTGAACATCCGTCCTTCCAACACCGAACCCTACCTGCGCTTCCTGTGCGAAGCGACTTCCGACGAACTGTTGAAGCAAAAGGTCGCAGAGGTTGACGAGATCCTCATGACCCGCTTTGGCGCAACAAGATGATCCAATGAACTTCAAGACGTTACTGACAACCTTATTCCTACTACCCCTCAGCATTTCCCTGCAAGCGCAGGATGAAAACGAAGCCGACTCTCTCCGTCACCAGTTCGGACGGATGAGCGTCGCTTCCACGCTCAGTACGGCCACGCCCTACGCAGACACCCTCGACACCGAGAACCCCTCCGTCAAGGTGGTCCTTTACAATAACGGGACGTTCCGATACGTCAAGGACCCGAAGGTCCTCCAGGACGACAAGGTGTTCACCGAGCACTGGGACACCCGGAGCGTGAATCCCTACCACGACGAGAAACCCCTCCCCGACCGTTTCTCCCTGTGGATCGTGGACACGCTGGACTCCTTCTGCTGCCCGAACACGACCAAGGTGTTCTCCAAGTTCGGATACCGGCACGGCCGCCGTCACCAGGGCGTGGACCTGCCCTATCCCACCGGCACGCCGGTGTATGCCGCCTTCGACGGCAAGGTGCGCGTGTCCGACTATGTGGGCGGCTACGGCAACCTGATCATCATCCGGCATGCGAACGGGCTGGAAACCTTCTACGGCCACCTGTCCCGGCGCGACAAGGAGCCGGGCGACTGGGTGAACGCCGGCGACGTGATCGGCCTGGGCGGCTCCACCGGCCGTTCCACCGGTCCGCACCTCCACTTCGAAACCCGCTACCAGGGCTACGCCTTCGATCCCAACTGGCTCATCGACTTCGAGACCGGCACCCTGCGGCACCGCCTGCTCCGCTTCCGCAGTTGGTACTTCAACCCGAACAGCCGCTATGTCCAGTCCTTCGACGACGAGGACGAAATCATCCGTTCCGATGAAGAAGAGCGCCGCCTCGCCGAAGAGCAGGCCAAGAAGGAAGCGGCGAAACGCGCCGCCGCCGAGCGTGCCACGGTCCGGTACTACACCGTCCGCTCCGGCGATACCCTCGGTTCGATCGCCAAGAAAAACGGCACCACCGTCAAGGCCCTCTGCCGCCTCAACGGCATCAAGGAAACCACTACCCTCAAGATAGGGCGCCGGCTGCGCGTCCGATGATGATCCGATAACAAATGAGGGGCTGACTCGCTTTCGAGTCAGCCCCTTTGTTGTAATCCGCCCCCCGGTCCGTCCTAGAAACTGAACTTGACCATCTGCTGGATGCGGTGGTTCAGGACCCAGTGGCCGGTCTCGAAGAGGCCGCCCCGGTTGCGCGCACCGTCGCCGAACCAGGCAGCCGTGCCGTTGTACTCGATGGCGAAGGTCAGTTTGCCCACGTTGTAGGCCAGCGTGGGCGTGGCGCGGAAAGCGCGCTGGATCCTTTCGTCCGCAGATGTGTTCAGCCAAAGGGGACGGATGGCCGACGTATCGGCGAAGATCGCCTTCGTCGTACCGAGTTGCTGCATATAGCCGAGCATCCCGAGGAACTGGAACTTCTGGCCGAACTGGAAAGAAAGGAAGGAAACCCAGTCCCGCATCGGGGTGTACGCCAACGCATGCTTCGCCCAGTCGAAGGTCACGCCATAACCGGAGAGCAGGTTCATGTGCTCGCCGCTCTGGGCGAGGACGCTCTTGGCCTTGAGTTGGAAATTCCGGCCGGTTACCTGCAGATAGACCAGCGGAGAGAACGCGAACAGGCGGGTGCGGAGGACGGACTTGTCCGCCACATCATAGGCCAGTTCCCGGGTCTGCTCGTCCACGATGCGGACGGCCGGAGCCTCCCAGCGAGGCATGCTGGAGAACATGTTCACACCGATCCGGCTCAAAAAGCCCCCGCTCTGGAAGGTGACGCCCAGATACACCTCGGGAATCATCCCGTACTTGTTGTAATCGGCGCTCTTGGTCGTACCATACGTGGTGACCGGCTTATACTTGTCGGCGACGACGGACCAGACCGGGGTCGTCGTCGTGGCCGGTCCCACCGGAAGGTACTGCATCGGATAGAGGATGCCGCCCGTCCATGTGAACTTGCCCACCGTCCAATGGAACATGATCTGCGGGCTCCGGTTGAACGGATTGAACGGCGCACCGGTCTCCAGGTTCGTCACGTGCGGCAGGTCCGCAGCCATCGGGTGCCAGGTCTGGCCGATGTTGAGGAGCAGGTCGCCCAGTTCCATGTTGTCCCACAGAATGCCCATATAGGCCTGGCGAAGCCGGAAAGCGGCCATGGAGCCGCTCATACAGTAGAAATCGCCCTCGATCGTTCCGTTGACTTTCGTTTCGCCCACCCGGTATCCGGAGACATTCAGTCCCAGCCGGGAGGTCAGCGCCAGCATCCGGAAGGAAGGGACGGCATTCTCATCCACTCCGTCCACCATCTTCACGTCCTTCGGCATGTAGAAATAGAGGTCCTGGGTACCGGCGTCCACTTCGCGGGAATCGAACACCAGGTAGTTGCGGATGAAACCGTAAACCTTGTATTGGGGGGGCGTTTCCTCCTGGGCGGAGCATACGGCGCCCGGGCCCAGTGCAGAAAGGGCTGCTAACAGCGACAGGAGAATCTTTTTCATACTGCTGGATCCGGACGGAGCGTTGCTGGGGTTAAACTTCTAGAAACGGATATAGGACATGAACCAGAGTTCGTTGAACTGAGGTACCGCCCGCGTCCTGTCGTTATGATGACGGTACTCCAACTGGAAGTTCAGGTTCTTGTGCAGGCGGAAGTTCAGGCACGCGGAATACATGTCATGGCTGCTCTCCGCATCGGCATGGGCGCGGAACTCATCCCACTTGCCATACACCTTGAACCAGTCCGTTACGGGAATGCCGACCGTGACATACAGGGCATCGGCCGCACCGGTCTGTTCTTTCTCGCCGGCGAGGGTCGTAGCATACTCCGCGCGGACCGTCCAGTTGTTGACATCGTATTTGAGGCCAAGGCCGAAGCGCTCACGCTTGAGGGTGGCGCCCAGGGAGTTCACCCAGTCTCCCTTCCAGCCGAAAGCACCGATATACAGGCCCTTGACAGGCTGGAGTTGGAGGGTTCCGATGACGTCCTTCGCCTTGTTGGCATCGGCCAGATTGATGCCCTGGCCGTTGTACACGCCCAGTTGGTAGTGGATCAGACGATACTGGTCGTTGTCCATCGGGAACAGGTCGCCCTGGATCTGGATACCCTGGTCACGGCCGCCCATGTTGTCTTCGCCGAGACGGTCCCCCATACCAGACATCTTCTGCACGAGGAAGGAGTAGTCCCCCACACCCACATCCCAGGGGTTCATCGGATTCTCAAAGGTGAAGGCGCGCTTGAACTGGCCCAGTTTCACGGAGAACTCCTTGTACTTCGCCCACTCGACGTAGAAGTCTTTCACATGAGGCTTCGTGCCGTTGGCCTGGAACTGGATGCGGTACTTGAAGTCGTTGAAGATGCTGCCGTCCACATACAGGCGGATGAGCCTGCAGTTGAATCCCGGACCGCCGTGCGCACCTTCCGCATCGCTGTACTTGTAGCCTCCGATGATGTAGCCGCCCGCCTTGGGCTTGCTCATGAAATCGGACACTTTGTAGCCGTATTCAGGTGTCTGGTTCTCCTGCGCGAAAGCGGAGAAACCGGCTGCGGACAGAAGCGCCGCCAATAAAACGATGGTTTTTTTCATGGTGATGGAGAATTGATTATGCAAACGGGAAAAGTTTCGTGAGCCAGAAATAACCGAGGATGAAACCGATGAAGCCGATGATCAGGCCCACGCGGGTCATGTCCTTGGTCTCCACCATGCCCGTCGCGGAAGCGATGGCGTTCGGCGGCGTGGAAATCGGGAACAGCATGGCGATGGAGGCGCACACGGCGATGAAGATGATCATCGCGGAAGTGCCGCCCATCGAGAGGAACTGCGCGTTGTTCGCGGCCTCGGGATCGGCCATGCCGTTGGCGACGACGATCAGGATCGGGATGAGGAGGGCCGCCGTCGCGGAGTTGGAGATGAAGTTGGAGAGCAGGTAGCACACCAGGCCGGCGACCACGAGCACCACCCAGACCTTCATGCTTCCGAACGGGATCGCCTGGATCAGGACCTTCGCAAGGCCGGTGTCCTGCAGGCAGTATCCGAGGCAGAAGCCACCGGCGACGAGCCAGAGCACGTTCCAGTTGATCTCCTTGATCTCTTCCTTGCCGAACAGGCCCGTGGCGGTGAACACGCCCAGCGGAATCAGGGCCACGATGTTGGAATTGATATGGGTAATCTGCTCGGTGGCCCAGAGGAGGATCGTGCCGACGAAGGTGATCCACACCACGTACAGTCTCCAGTCCTTCTTCTGGTTGCTCTCGGGGATCTCGAGGACGAGTTTCTTCGTCTTGAACGGGAAGAACACGCGGAGGAGGACCCAGGCGAGCAGGATCATGATGAGCACGTAAGGGATCATGTGCACGCACCATTCGCCGAAGGAGATGTCGATGCCGGCCTGCTCCAGGGCGCCCTTGGCGGTAGCGTTCGGCGGGGTGCCGATCGGGGTGCCGATACCGCCGAGGTTCGCGGCGACCGGGATGGAGAGGGCAAGGCCCACCTTGCCCTTGTCATCGGCCGGCAGTTTGGAAAGCACCGGGGTGAGGAGGGCGAGCATCATGGCGGCCGTAGCCGTGTTGGACATGAACATCGAGAAGACGGCGATCATCAGGAGGAAGCCCAGCAGGACCACTTCCGGCTTGGTACCGAAGAGTTTCAGCAGCGCGCGGGCGAGGGTGACGTCCAGGCCGTAGCGCTCCGCCATGATGGCGAGGACGAAACCGCCCAGGAACAGCATCACCACCGGGTCCGCCATCGAGGACATGATGCGGGCGTACGGGACGAGGGTGCCGTACTTGGGGTCACAGAACAGACCGATACCCTTGTTGGATACCGTCAGGAGGGAGATGACGATCACCAGGAGCGAGGTGCTCCAGTTCGGGATGATTTCGAAGATCCACATCAGCGCGGCGAACACGAACAGGGCGATCACCCGCTGCTGGACGACGGTCAGGGCCTCGATGCCGTAGAACGACACCGGAACGGCCCAGAGGAAGATGGTGACGAGCAGCACGATCGGCAGGAACACACCATACTTGAGGTTGACTTTCTTAGCCATTATCAGGAATTGTTATTTCTCATAGGTAAAACGGATGTCCACCGGGATCTTCTCGAGTTCCAGGGAGACGATATCGGCTTCGATGCCGGGGGTGACGACGCCGTACTTCGCAGCATAGGAGCGGGCCGTGTCGATGTCGCCGAGGGCCTGGATCCGGAGGATCTCCCCACCGATGGTCTCGAGCGCCGTCCAGGTTTTCCCGTAGTCGATGCCATAGCGGCCGGAAGCCTTGCGGGTGATGGCGCCGCACTCCATCAGGTAGTTGTACACCGCGATGTTGGCGACACCGGTCGGATCCGACGCGCCGAAGCGGGTGGACCGGATGGTGTTGGCGATGAAGGTGGCCAGCACGTCCTCCTTCTGGATGAGGGCGGAGATGTGGTGGGCGGAAGCCTCCTTGGCGCAGAGCAAGGTGCCCAGGACGTTGGACTTCGCCTTCTCGACGGCCAGGGCTTCGTTGCCGAGCGCCTCGGCGACGGTTCCCTTGCCGTTGACGGTCTCCTTCACGCCCAGTCCCTTCGCAATCTCGCGGAAGACGATGTTCCAGTAGAAGGCGCTGGCGTCCAGATGGGCCTGGTGGACATCCTCCAGGAGGGTCATGCCCACCGGGAAGACGGTGCGGTTGAACTTTTCGCGGATGATGTTGTCGAAGAGGATGGTGCGGGTGCCGAATTCCTCCTGAACCTTCGCGTCATACGGGAAATTGATGGCGATGACCTTGAAACCGGCGTTCGTATAGCCGCTGCAATAGATCATGTTGCAGGAGAAGATGTCGGATTCGCTGCCGGGAACGAAATTCCGGTAAGCCGGGTCGCCGGGGAGCATCTCCTGGAATTCGGGCAGACGGGCGGAAAGAGCGTTCAGTTCCTCGGTACGCTGGAGGTTCTTCAGCAGCACGTAGGCGCCGTAGGAGGCCTTCGTGCCGTACAGGGCATCGTCAACGGCCTCGTTCGGACCGATGACGAGGTCCATCTTGCTGTCGGTCATGTCCAGCCAGGCCTTGTCGCTCTCGTAGTAATCGTCGGTCCTGAGGCCTTCGGCCTTTTTGAGCAGGTAGTCGCGGACGCTCGGCTTGATGGTGATGTCGGCGGCGGCCTTCAGGTAGTCGGCGATCTTGCCGATGGACTCGGCGTAGGCGTCGTGGTACCAGACGGTCTTGAGGGAATCGCCGTCCCGGACGATCAGCGTATAGGGGCTGGACTTGTACGGGCAGGGATAGGCCGCGAACTCCTCCGCAGTCATGTCGGCCGGATAGAAATTGGCGCCCGCGGGCTTGGCTCCGTAGCCTTCCACGAAGGGTTTCCCGTCAATGCGGTCCCAGGGGCCGTAATTGATTTCGGCATAGAGCCGGGCGGCGGGATCGGAGAGGGAGGCAAGGAGGGCTTCCCGGTCACCGAAATTCTGCTTCCAGTATATCTTGTCCACTTCGTCCGCGGCGAAACGGTACAGATTGAGGACTTCCTTGCCGTTGTCGGTGATGCCCGAGAGGTCCGGAGCGGGAATCGTCACCAGGGCGTAATTCTCCACCAGGCGGTCCGCCTTGGTCCTGTGGGTCTCACAGGAAACGGCCACCAGGGAAAGGAGCGCCACAAGGGCTGCCAGTTTTCTCATATCGTCTTAACTAGATTCAATATAGTTTACAAAGGTAACAATTCTATTTGAAAATAGAAAAGGCCGGCATAGACCGGCCTTTTCATGGATAGGATGGGAATCGCTAGATCGTTCCCTGCTCGAGCATGGCGGTAGCGACCTTCATGAAGCCAGCGATGTTCGCGCCCTTCACGTAGTCCACGGTGCCGTCCGGCTGGGTGCCGAACTTCACGCACTGCTCGTGGATGGACTTCATGATGAAGTGGAGTTTCGCATCGACTTCCTCACCGCTCCAGGAGATGTGCTCCGCGTTCTGGGTCATTTCGAGGCCGGAGGTGGCGACGCCGCCCGCGTTCACGGCCTTGCCCGGGGCGAAGAGGATGCCATTGTGCTGGAAGAAGTGGATGGCGCCCGGCTGGCAGCCCATGTTGGAGACTTCGCAGCAGCACCAGCAGCCGTTCGCAGCCAGTTCCTTCGCGTCATCTTCGGAGAGTTCGTTCTGGAAAGCGCAAGGGAGCGCGATGTCCACGGGGATGGACCAGGCCTTCTTGCCCGCGGTGAAGAACGCCTTGTCCGGGAACTCGACGGCCATGTCCTCGACCAGGTTGCGGTTGGAGGCGCGCATGACGAGCATGTAGTCGATCATTTCCTTGGTGATGCCGTCCGGAATGTGGCAGACACCGTCCGGACCGGAGATCGCGACGACCTTCGCGCCGAGTTCCTTGGCCTTGGTGGCGGCGCCCCAGGCGACATTGCCGAAGCCGGAGAGGGCGATCTTCTTGCCCTTGATGTCCTTGCCGGCCTTCTCCAGGAGGTGCTGGGTGAAATAGAGGGCACCGAAACCGGTGGCCTCCGGACGGAGGATGGAGCCGCCCCAGGTGCCGCCCTTGCCGGTCAGCACGCCGGTGTTGTACTGGCGGGCCAGTTTCTTGTACATGCCGTACATGTAGCCGATCTCACGGCCGCCCACGCCCACGTCGCCGG